>JACCYC010000248.1 GCA_013696665.1 Burkholderiaceae bacterium
GGACTTTCAATGGTTAACATCGATCCGGGTTCCTATTGACTGCCGGCGTATAAAAAACTGCTCAGGATCGGATCGCCAGACAACGTCTCTTCGCTTTTCCAGTCGTGAAATTCCGGATGCCATTGCACGGCAGCAAGATACGAGCGCCCGGTCCAGCAGATTGCCTCGATCAATCCGTCTTCCGGTGATGTCGCTTCAACGGTAAAACCGTCAGCCAGCTTCTTCACTCCCTGGTGATGAACGCTATTGACGCGCGCCCGCGCCACGCCTGGGTACAAGTTTGCGAGACGCGTGCCCGGCACGAGATCGATCTCGTGAAAATTCTGGTCATATAGCTTCGCATCACGGTGCGTGCGACTGCCCGGTTGCTGTGTGAGGATGTCTTGATAAAGCGTGCCGCCAAAGGCCACGTTGATAACTTGCAACCCTCGGCACACGCCGAGCACCGGCTTGCCGGCGTCGACAAATGCGCGCAACAGCGCGATCTCGTATTCGTCGCGAACGCGGTCGCCGCTCCATTCGGGCTTCAGCGGCTCTTCACCATAGCTGCCGGGCCAGACATCGGAGCCGCCGTGAAGCACCAGCCCATCCAGCCACGCCGCGTATTCACCTAGCGTGACATCGCCACGCCTCGTATGGCCTTGGGGCGACGGGACCATTACTGCGAGCGCTCCGCTCGATTGGACCCAGTGCACGATCGACTGCTCGACATACTGCAGAGTTTTGCCGGTAAATATCGGGCGCGCCGGGTCTGCGTGAAGGAAGCACGCCGAGATGCCGATCCGTGGACGCGCGCTCACATCGCCTGCTCGAAGAACCGTGTGAAGTCTTCGCGCGTCACCGGGCGGGGATTGGTCTGATGGCAAATATCCTTCTCGGCGATGCCCACCAGCGCCGGAATCTGATCGCGCCGGACTCCAACTGCCGACAGCGAAGGTGCAATGCCGATGTCCTGTCTCAATTGCAACAGCCATGGGATGAAATCTTCCGCTGCACCCGCACCGACGACGTGCGCCAGCTCCGCAAACTTGGCGTGCGCCGCCTCCAGATTGAATTGCATCACCGGCGCGAGCATCAATGCGTTTGCGAGTCCGTGATGCAGATCGCACACAGCGCCAAGCGCGTGAGCGCACGAATGCACCGCGCCGAGATCCTTTTGAAAAGCGATGGCCCCCATCATCGACGCCATCATCATGTCGGCGCGCGCTTCGATATTGCGGCCGTCGCGCACGGCAGTCCGCAGCGCTCGCGCTGCGATACGGACGCCTTCTAGCGCAATGCCGTCGCACAGTGGGTGGAATGCCGGCGACAGATACGACTCGATGTTGTGCGTCAGCGCATCCATACCGGTAGCCGCTGTGACGGCGGGAGGCAGATCCAGTGTCAGCGCCGGATCAGCAAAGACGGCTTTGGCGAGTAGCTTCGGCGAGAAAATGACCTGCTTGACGTGGGTCGTATCGTCGCTGACCACGCTTGAACGTCCGACTTCAGAACCGGTGCCGCTGGTGGTCGGCACCGCGATGAAGTAGGGCAGTTCGTTTGTAATAGGCCGCACGCGAGGGTGATCCCATGCGTATTCGATGACGTCGCCTTCGTGAACCGCCATCAGCGCGACGACCTTGGCGACGTCGAGCGCCGCGCCGCCGCCGATGCCAATCACCGAGTCCGCGCGGTGCTGCTGAAACGCCGCGCGGCCCTGCATTGCCTGTGACCCGGTCGGGTTGCCGTGCACGCCGTCAAACACATGGGTCGCAAGATCAACATTCAGATTCGCAACGAAGTCCTTAAGTACCGGCAGTGACGCCAGTACGCGATCGGTGACGACTATCGGCCGTGCGAACCCGCGTTGGAGCAGATGGTTGCCGACCTGCTTACTCGCCCCGGCGCCGAAGTGAATCTCAGTTGGAAACGAAAATCTTGTGATGGCCATCGGAACCTACGTTAGGAATCTAATTTATACGCACCCAGCGCAACTCGAGTACGTCGCTCGGCCACTGCACGACATCGATGTTGGGCCGCATGACCCACGTCAGCTTGCGCCGATATAACGGCACGAGTGGCAACTCGGCATTCATCATGCGCAACACATCACCTGTCAGCGCACGGCGCTTTCCAATGTCGGGCTCGATACGAATTGCATCAATCAACGCATCGAGCTTGGCATTCGAGTAACGCCCGCCGTTGAACGCACCGCTGCCTGCGCCGTCCCAGCTGCGGATGACGTTATTGAGCATCGCCCAAGGGTCGGTGCCAGGCGTCCAGCCAAATTCGAAAAAACTCGCAGTGGCCTGGGTCAATTTCGGAAAGAAAATTGAACTCGGCGAAGGCTGAAACGAAACCCGAATGCCAACCTGCGCAAGCATCGCGCTGATGGCCTGGCACACCGCCGCGCGATAGGTGACGTTGACACAATCGAGCGCGATCTCGAATCCATCGCCGTAACCGGCGTCCTTCAGCAGCGCACGCGCCGTTGCGGGACTGTAGGGCAGGCGCTGGTCGAGCTCGCGCAGGTAGCCGTCAACCAGCGGTGAAACATGCGCACCGGCCGGCGTGGCCTGCCCGCGCAATACCTTGGCGATGATCGTGTCGATATCAATGGCGTGATAAACCGCGCGCCGTACGCGCACATCCTTGAACGGGTTGCGACCTTTGACATCGGAGAACTGCAGTTCGGGACGCGCCTGATCGAACCCCAGATACTGCATGCCGATGTCGCTGGTCTCAAGCGACTTCAAGGTGCTGTCACGCTTGATACGCGCGACGTCCTGAAATGGTGGATCGATCACGAAGTCGATTTCGTTCGATGCCAGCGCCGCGAGCCGCGTCGCATCGGCCTGGATCACGGCGTAGATCGCCTCGGTCAGATTGCCGGTCCCGGGTCCGCCCTTGCCCCACCAGTTCGGATTCGCGGTCAGCACAAGCCGACGGTCGGGCTCGTAGCTCTTCAGCACAAACGGTCCGGTGCCGTTGGCATTGCGAACCGCATGCGTCTCCTGCTTGCCGTTGTAGTCCTGCGGCAGCATCACGCCATTTTTCGCCGCCCATTGCTTGCTCATCATTGCGACCAGCCAAAGCTTGTCGGGCAATACAGCATCGGGCGCTGATAGCTGTATGTCGACCGTCATCGGGTCGACCTTGCGTGCGCCAATAACGCCACGCAACTGGCTGGCGCGCTGCGAAGTCTTCGCTAGCGCGCGTTCGAACGAAAATACGGCGTCGTCTGCAGTGAAGGCGGTGCCATCGTGAAACGTGACATTCGGGCGCAGCTTGAAGCGCCATGACGTTGGCGAGGTTGCTTGCCACGACAACGCAAGCGACGGCTCCAGCTTGAAGTCACGATCACGATTGACGAGCCCTTCGTAAATCTGAGTCACTACGCGCGTCTGATAGAGCAGGGCGAGTGAATGCGGATCGAGCGAGTTCGGATCGAATGCACTGGCAAAGCGCAGCGTCTTCGCCAATGCCGGCGTAAGCGCCAACGCC
This sequence comes from Burkholderiaceae bacterium, assembly GCA_013696665.1. Classification (GTDB taxonomy): domain Bacteria; phylum Pseudomonadota; class Gammaproteobacteria; order Burkholderiales; family Burkholderiaceae_F; genus JACCZX01. Next base: position 3,484 of record JACCYC010000248.1, read on the forward strand.
GACGACACGAGTGCGAACGCGATCAATCGTGCAAGCACGCTCTAGCTCCGCTTTTTCTTGGGCGGCCCGGCGGTGCCGAGCCCAACGCGCGCGGCCTCCGTATCGATAATCGAAGACACGGTCACGTTGGCGAGGTTCACATCCGGCCCCAGCGCAGCGATCAACGCCTTCTTCATGTCTTCGATGTCGCAGCTCCGGACGCCGCTGATCCAGGGTCCGGGCAACTCGATCATCACGCGCGACATATCAAGCGAGCGCGTCAACAGGTCAATCGTGCGCGTGCGCAGCTTGCCACTTTCGATCAGTTCGGCGGCTTCGACCAGCACGAGTGCAGCGCCCGCGTCAAAGCAGGTCTCTGCCTGGCTGATAAGCAGCGCGGGCTTGCTCAGCGTCTCCTTCGAGCCAACCTCACCAAAAACGATCAATCCCGCGGCTGCTGCATTCCGAATCTGTGCACGGCGCTGGGCCTCGGTGAGCGGCACGACATTGTCGGAGATCTCGATCGCTTTGAAGCCGAGAGCAAGTGCCTCGGCGTAGTACTCAGGCAGTGCCCGAGCACCTTGGGTGGCGAAGACATACTCGTGGAACTGCCCGCCGAGAAAAGGTTGGATGTGATTGCGTTGATACAGCCGCAGCTTTTCGAGTAGAGCTTTACGAGGATATAGGCGCACAGTTCCGGTCTTGATCTTCGCAAGATCGATGTACGCACCGGCGAGCGCGACCAGATCTTGCGTGTAGACGAGCGGCAAGCCATCGTCCAGCACCATCGTCTGTCCCGAGCGGCGCGGCTTGCGCATTGAGCGCTCGCGAGGCAGCGGAACAAAATCGAAAGGCGCGCGTGGTGTGGATTTGGCCGCAGACATGTTACCTATATAGTACTGACGGACTCCAATGCCGAGAGGCTCACACGAGAAGATGGCGTTACCCGCTCGCAATCTGCTGGTAATCATGTCCGACGAGCACAACCCCAAAGTGCTGGGCAATGCAGGACATCCGATCATTCAAACGCCGAATTTGGATGCCCTCGCTGCGCGCGGCACTGCGTTTAGTTCGGCGTACACCACGAGCCCAGTGTGTATCCCTGCACGTGCGGGCTTCGCGTGTGGCAAATATATTCACCAGATCGGGTTTTGGGACAACGCCGATGCCTACGATGGTTCGGTGCCGTCATGGCACCATCTGTTGCGCGAACGTGGCCACCGCGTTGTTTCGATCGGCAAGCTGCATTACCGACTTGCAGGCGAAGACCACGGTTTCAGCGAAGAACAGATCGCGATGCACATTTATCAGGGCAAGGGCGACCTGATCGGCTTGATTCGTGACGACATGCCCGCGCGCGGCAACTCCAAAAAAATGATTGCGATGGCAGGCCCCGGCGAATCCACCTACACCTTCTATGACAAGGACATTTGCTCGCGCGCTCAGGTCTGGCTGCGTGAAGAGGGCGTGCGCAAGGCGGAAAAACCGTGGGTGCTGTTCGTGTCGTTCGTCGCGCCGCACTTTCCGCTGACTGCGCCGCCCGAGCATTACTACCGCTACTGGAACCAGGATTTGCCGCTCCCTAAGCAGTACGCGCGTGAGCAGCGCCCCCGTCACCCATACCTTGTCGACTACAGCAACAACTTTAACTACGACGACCATTTCAAGTCGCCGCACGACGTGAAAAAGGCGCTGGCGGGGTATTTTGGTTTGGTTTCATACCTCGACGAAAACATCGGCAAGGTGCTCACGACCCTGCGCGACGCTGGGCTCGAAGATGACACGGTCGTCATGTATACCAGCGATCACGGTGACAACCTCGGCGCGCGCGGGCTGTGGGGCAAGTCCACTATGTACGAAGAGGTTGCCGGCGTGCCGTTGATATTGGCTGGCGCAGGTATTCCGCAGGCCCGCCGTATCCCTACACCAGTCAGCCACGTTGATGCTTTTCCGACACTGCTCGAAATTGCCGGAGTGAAAACGCCGGCAGGCTATCCAGGCGTGTCTCTTGTCGACGTTGCCCATGGTGCGAAGCCCCGGCGTGCGGTGCTATCTGAATACCATGGCATGGGATCGAGCACCGGTGTGTTCGCGCTCCGCATGGAGCAATGGAAGTACGTGCACTACGTCAACTATCCCGCGCAGCTGTTCGACCTCAACGAGGATCCGGAAGAGTTGTGTGATGTCGTTAATGATGCAGCCTATGCCGATGCGTTGGAGCAATGTCGCCGCGCTCTGTTTGCGATCTGCGATCCGAACGAGGTCGACCGGCGTGCGCACGCGCGGCAGGCTGAACTGCTCGCGCTGAACGGCGGACGCGCCGCGGTGATCGAGCGCGGTGACTTCGGCTTTACCCCGGCGCCGGGCACCGTCGCAGATTTCCAGTAGGAGAAAATAATGATTCGCATACTTTTGTTGGCAGTGCTCTCGCTGTTACCGATCGCGTCGGTGTCGGGACAGGAGTGGCCGTCGAAGCCGGTGCGCTTCATTGTCGGCTACCCGCCCGGTGGTGGGCACGACTTCGTTGCCCGAACTGTTGCGCAGCGCATGTCCGAACAATTGAAGCAGACTTTCCTGGTCGAGAACCGCTCCGGCGCATCAGGCGCAATTGGCACTGACTATGTCGCCAAAAGTGACCCCGACGGCTACACCTTGTTGATTGCCTCGCCAGCCGAGGTGATGGTGGGGCCGATCGCCGGTCAGAAAGTGCCATACGACGCTGCGAAGGATCTGGTGCCCGTGGCTTTGATTGGTGAGACACCACTGGCAGTGGCCATTCATCCGTCGGTACCTGCGAACACGATGCAGGAATTGCTTGCGCTTGCCAAGCGTTCGCCGGGAAAGTTATCCTACGGGACGCCGGGAACCGGCAGCTCGCATCAGTTCGCAGGCGAATCGATCAAAGCGATTGGCGAAATATTCATTGTGCACATTCCTTATCGGGGCGCCGCGCCTGCAGTGACGGATCTTCTTGGTGGACAGGTCGAAATTGGTATCGTCGGCATGCCGCCGGTGATTGGCCATCACAAGTCGGGCAAACTGAAAATCATCGCAGTCACCAGCGCTAAGCGATCTGCGGCAACGCCAGAGATTGCATCGGTGGCCGAGTTACCGGGTTTTGCTGGCTTTCACTTCACCAACTGGCAAGGCGTTTATGCCGCTGCGAAAACGCCGCCAGCAGTGATTCAGCGCATCGCGGCCGAAATCGCGAATGCTGTGCGCGATCCCGCCACGCGACAACGGCTGTTGACTGCGGGTGTCGATCCGCTCGGCCTGGGACCGGCCGAGTTTTCAGCATTCCTGGCACGGGAGCATGCCACGTACACGAAGGTCGCGAAGGATCGCAACATTAAACTGGGCGAGTAATCGTGTCGCACAGGGCGATTTAAACCGTGCTCCGACCGGCGCGGTGCTGTTAGTCGCACATTGCCGGCCGGTAACCCGGCGCTATTGCTCACTTCTTCCTTCCAGTCTTCGTCACCTGAATGTTTCGGCTCCGGAAACTTTGTGCCTCACGCGCCTCAGCTCCCGAAAACACCTGATAACTCGACTAGTTCAACCAAGAAACCATACCTTGTCACGAAGAGCGTGGCGAGGATGACCCGGGCGAAGAAGAAGCCGTCTTTCGACGCGAAACGATTTTTGCGTTTCATGACACAACTCCTCTGCGTTAGTACGGCACAAACAAAAAGCCCGGAGGCGTTCACGCGATCCGGGCTTTTGATTGCCAGCTGGTTCAGCTACACGCCAGAACCTCCGCTCGGATCAATCTTCAGCACGGCTACGCCAAACAGCGTTTGCCCGCCGCAGTGCGTGCCAATGCCATTGGTCGACATCAGACGGACCACGCCCGTCGCCGCGAACCGCAGTCGCGACGAGGATGGGTTTGGGCTGCACAGGTTGAACATCTCAAGCTTCTCCACGTAACCGGTTTATCGCCGGGAGACGAAATATACGGCGGGCGCTGCGGTTGTCAAAGATTTCTGCGCGTGAATATTCATTAGTGTTGTTCGTTAGCAGCGTTAAGATCTAGTGGGTCTGAGACGAGGAGAAAAACATGAAGAAGTGGCCGTTTATTGCGCTGGTTTGCACCGTGCTGCTATCAGGCTGTGCGCACTTTTATCAGGATGCAAGATTAGGAGCAGAGGGATTCAATCCCGCTGTAGTCAGACAGCCGCAACCTCGATTGCCGAACGTCTTTGTTGTCGAAAACCGTTACTTGGTTGTCGATCAAGAGCCGATTCGAGTCACCAAGCGGGATGTCGGGCAGGACGGACGGGTCACGATCTCCTGGGCTCTGCCCGCTGGAAGTCCATACGTGTTTACTGACAAAGGTATCGGCATTGCGGCCGGACCCAACAAAGAACGAGACACACCGGTCGGTTTGAAATGCGGCGTGCAGGGCGCGCCGCGCAAGATTTTTGAGTGCAGCTACAGGCCGTCGCCGGGGCGGTCGGTGTTCAAGTACACGATTAATGCAACGAATCGAGAGAACCCGCGCGAGGTGGTCGAGCCGCTGGATCCGTACATTGAGACCAACCTATAGATCGGCGTGCTCCATGCCCCTGTTTGCTAGCCAGAGCCCCACCTGGTTCAAAGCATCCTCGTAACGCATCCCTGCGCCCTCTGTTGCCTCCGCTTTGAACTTGTTCTCTCCTATTTCGTTTCTCGCACGTTTCATTAAAGGCTCCAAAAACGCCTGATCTACGGCATCGCGACGGAGGGCTGTCCGCACAGCCTCCGCCTCAGCCGCGCCAAAGAATTTCGCCGCGTCTCTCGATCCCCCAAGCAAAGCGCAAAGGCCAGCTGTAACCTCAAGAGCACTTTGCCCAACTCGTCGAGAGCCAATCTTCGGCACAAGACCGAGGACTTCGAGCAACATCTCTTGGGCTCGCTGATCGTTCGCTCGATCAATTGAGACCATTGCAAGATTCAGCAGACCAATGGCGATAGATTCGAGGTCGCCCAGCCCGCGCGCAAGTGCTAACGCTTCCTTGTAAAGCGGTTCCGCAATGTCCAGTTGTCCCTCCATGCGATGAAGCTGCGCTAACGCATTGAGAGAGGCGACAAGTTCGCCTGGTTTGCCCAGTCCGCGCGCTAACGCCACCGCCTCCTCTGCATAAGATCGCGCGTTGACTCGGTCCCCTAGTCCAACAGCGGCCATCCCGAGTGGCTGGAGTACGGCGATGATTGCCGAGTTGTCCCCCATTTCTCGGACAATTGAGAGACTTTGCCCCAAGTACCTTTGCGCGTCGGCATAACTCCCCATGAAGCAAGCGAGCTGACCAGCACTAAATAGCGCCCGGCACCGCGCGTAGTCCCGCCTTTCCGGATTCACGCGCGCTAGAGCCTCTGCTGTGAGTTGATATCCAAGTGCCAATAGACCACGGTTGATCCAGTAGCTTTTAAGTGCACTGGTAAGTCGCAGCCCCTGGTCCCTAGCATCCTCCATGTTGTCTAGCCAACGATGTGCCGAAAGCAAATTGTCCTTCTCCAGATCGAAATTCGCCAACGCAGCTTCGTGTGTCGGACCTCCAAAGTCCGATCGCGCCTTTTCGGCGAATGCCACGTAAAAGTCCAGATGTTCGCCGCATACCGCTGCAAAATCACTTAATTCAGCCAACTTCTCTTGCGCGTAGTGGCGCACCGTATCCAGCATCCGATAGCGGCCATTGGCATCCAGCACCACCAGCGATTTCTCTACAAGGTGAGTCAGAAGGTCGAGCACGTCGGATTCATGCAGGCGTTCGTCTGCACACACCGCCTCGGCGGCCTCCAGCGTGCAACCCCCCGCGAACACCGACAGGCGCTGGAACAAGATCCGCTCCGCCTCCGTCAGAAGGTCGTAGCTCCAGTCGATCAACGCGCGCAGCGTGCGCTGGCGCGGAAGCACAGTCTGATCGCCGGTCACCAGCAAACGGAAGCGATCATTCAGGCGTGCTGCAATTGTGTCGACCGTCAGCGCTCGCACACGCGCAGCTGCAAGCTCGATTGCGAGAGGGATTCCGTCGAGGCGACGACAGATGTCGACCACGGCGATCGCATTTTCAACACTCAGGCTGAAGTCCCGTCGTGCGGCCGAAGCACGATCGACAAAGAGCCGCACCGCCTCGTGCTGAATCAGCGAATCGATATCGATGCGCTGTTGCGCTTCGGGGACTGACAGCGTCGGCAGGTGATAAACGGCCTCGCCGGCGATCTGCAAATAGTCACGGCTCGATGTCAGGATCTTGACGTGTGGCCCCGCTTGCAACAGCCGCTTGGCGAGGTTGGCGCAGCCGTGCACGACCTGTTCGCAGTTGTCGAGAATGATCAACATCCGCAGGTCGTGCACATACCTGATCAGCGCATCGATCACAGGGCTTCCGGCTTCTTCCTTGACGCCGAGCACAGAAGCCGCGGCCTGTGGCACCAGGCTTGGATCGGTCAACGCCGCGAGCTCAACAAACCACACGCCGTCCGGGAAATCGTCGAGGACGTCAGCGGCCAGTTGCGTCGACAACCGCGACTTGCCGATTCCGCCCATACCCAGCAACGTGACCAATCGGTTCGACGCCAGCATCTGCTTGATTTCTGCCAGCTCGCGCTCGCGGCCGACAAACGAGTTCAGTTGCTGCGTTAGGTTGTTCGGTGTGCTTTCCAGCGATCTGAGTGCGGGGAAGTCAGCGCGCAGATGTGTGTGCAGCAATTGATAGATGTGCTCGGTACTCGCTAGATCGCGTAGCCGCACCGTTCCAAGGTCGCGTAGAGACGCGTCAACCGGCAACGCACCGTCGACCTGCTCGGCAACGGCCTGGGAGAGCAATATTTGTCCGCCGTGTGCCGCACACATGATTCGTGCGGCGCGATTGACGGCGCGACCGTAGAAGTCGCCGTCGCGCCGCTGGTCGATCCCACAGTGCAAACCGCACCGCAACGGCAGCGTCAGTCCGCTCTCCGCCTCGGGCAACGCCAACGCCTTCTGAATTTCGATGGTTGCCTTCAATGCATCGAGCGGGGTATCGAATGCCGCATGCACGCCGTCGCCCGTCATCTTCACCACCGTCCCGTGATGCCGCTCCACGGACGCTCGCGAGATGGCATCGTGGCGCGCCATCACCGGTAGCATCCGCTCGGGTTCCTGCTCCCATAAACGGGTGCTGCCTTCGACGTCGGTAAAAAGAAAGGTGACAGCGGACTGTTCAGACACGTCAGTAAGGCGCCCGGCTGAAAGCAATTCGGATGTTACTGCGCGGGCCGTTCCAAGACACGCTACATTTCTCCGCGCCGTTTGTGGGGGCACTGTTTTAGGACCGAAGACCGAAGTGAAAGAAACTTCGCCAGATCAACAGATTTCCGCCGGCACTCTGCAGCATTACGAGCAAAGCGCCGAAGGCTTCCGTGCAGGCACGCGCGACCACGATGTCACCCAAAACATCGACGCGCTGCTGCGTCATATAAAAGGCAGCCCGCCGTTCACGATTCTAGATTTAGGTTGCGGGCCGGGGCGCGATCTAAAAGCGTTCGCCGCGCTGGGCCACGTCCCCATCGGACTCGATGGCGCCGCCAGCTTTGTTGCGATGGCGCAGCGCGATTCAGGTTGCGAAGTCTGGCGACAAGACTTTCTTGCACTTGATTTACCGGAAGAGCGATTCGATGGCGTGTTTGCCAACGCTTCCCTGTTCCACGTCCCAAGCGCGCACTTGCCGCGCGTTCTGCGGCAATTGCATGCATCGCTCAAGGCGCGCGGTGTCTTGTTCAGTTCCAACCCGCGCGGCTCTAATGAAGAAGGTTGGAACGGAGGTCGCTACGGCGCGTATCACGATCTTGAAACATGGCGGGGCTTCATGACCGATGCGCGCTTTGTCGAACTCGAACACTTTTATCGCCCCGCTGGGTTACCGCGAGAGCAGCAGCCTTGGCTTGCGAGCGTCTGGCGACGGCGCTGAAGCAGCGGATGCGTCGCGGGCGAGATTATGTTTGGCGACGATGCGTTTCACTGGGGCACCATCGCAAGACGGCCGCGCCGGAGTCGGCCACCCAGTAATCGTCTAGCGCTGCGCAGGCACTCTGGCGTGCGCCTGCCTGCGGGCGGAGCGGATCATCTCGGCACACATCACGCATAGGCAAAGCCACGCAAGCCCGGACACAAAACCCGCGAATACATCGCTTGCGTAGTGCGCGCGTAGAAAGAAGCGGCTGCTACCGATTACAAATGCGGTCGCCGTTGCACTCAAGACAATCGGCAAATGCCAGTTTTGCGGGGTCGAGCGCACCAGCACGTAGGCAACCGCGCCATAGGTGGCAACCGCGCCCGAAGAGTGTCCGCTCGGAAAGCTGTATCCGTGCAGCGTCAGTAGGTCCTGGTCGTAAACGGGCCGAGCGCGCTCAAACGCGGCTTTCAAAACGCGCGTCAGGATGCCATTGCCTGCGACGGAGGCAATCCACACGGCGGCCAGCGCATAGTCGCGGCGGCAAAGCAGAATCAATGCGCCGGCGATCGCAATGGCCCATAACACCGGCGTGTTTGCGAGCACAGTTACCGCGGCAAACACCTGCACTGTCGAAGCCGAGACGCTGCGCTGCATCGCGTCGGTCATTGCCTGGTCAGCCTGTGTGAGCGTGCCATTCGGAACGAACCAGGCTGGGACTAGCGAAAACACAAGTACGGCAACAACGACGGTCGTGAATGCGAACGCCAATGCTCGGGACTGATTACTCGCCGCGGCGGCCACGAGCACGGAGCTGCTACGGTCCACGCGATGTACAAAATGCCAGAGGCACGCGACAAGCGCAAGCAGCACCATTAGCGCGCCAGCAAAAAATGTCAGCGCGTTGTTGCCGATTGCATTCGCGAAATCTAAAACACGTGCTGCATCAAGCGGCATTGCCGGTGCCGAAGCTGAGCAGCTGGCTTGTGTGGAGTTCGAACTTGTCAGATGCCGCTGCGTAATCCCACCGCTCGACCGTGCAATGACGCGGTGACTGTGCACCGTCGCAGCGAAGCAGATTGACCGAGTTCGCAATGCCCTCGCGAATGCGCGACGAAAGCGACGTGCCCGCCTGCACCGTCCACATGTCGCGCTTCAGCAGTGGAAAAGTGGTTCGCATCGAGTGCACATAAGGCAAATGGATGTGCCCGCCCATGATGATGTCACCACCCGCCGCGGCCCATTCCGGCACCGCCTCGCAATGGCCCTTCAGCAGATTGGCTTCGTCGCTGGCACGGATCGCGAGCACCGGCTGATGCACGACGATGATCCGCAGCTGCGATGCAGACGCGCGCAGCAAACGTGCGGTGACACGCGCGATCTGCTGCGCCGAAAGTTCACCATTCTTGTGTCGGCGCGGTCGCGTCGTGTTAATGCCGAGCACCAACAAATGCGCCGATTCGAAATCGGGTTCCAGATTGTCGCCAAACGCTTCGGAGTAATTGGCGTACGGAGTCAATGCGCGCGCAGCAAGGTTGAACAGCGGAATGTCGTGATTACCAGGAATCGCAACCAAGGCGGGCGGATTCAATTCGTCGATGAATTTTCGCGCGGCGCTGAACTGGCTCCGCCGTGCTCGCTGCGTAATGTCGCCCGACAAAATGACCAGCTCCGGTGCCTGTTCACGCGCCAGTTGAAGCAGAGCGCGCACGACCGGAGGCTGCTCCGTTCCAAAGTGCGCATCTGAAATCTGCAGCACGGTCGTCATCGTTTTGCTGTCTCTGGCTCCGCGTCGATCGGCACCAACAGCAGCAACGGTTGCGGGGCGACGCGAAACTCGATCGGCGCGTTCATCCAGGTAACTTCGCCGTCGGTGGCCACTTTGAGCCGGCGACCTAAACGATTTGCGGGCGTTACCACCAGCTTGGTCAGCGAAAATCGTTGCACGCCGCTCGCTTCGCGCAGCCGCCCGAGCGCACCCTGCAGCGCGAGCCATAGCAAACTCAGCTTTGAAACCGGTCCAAGCACGATCGCAGCGAGCTTGCCCTCTTGTTCCACAACTTCTGATTCGAGGCCCATCTGCTCGAGCTGCAGCCGGTTGTTTACAACAAATAAGGTAAGCGTGCGCAGCTGATGCTTTCGCCCATCGCTATCGAGCTTGATCAACATCGGCCGATAGCCTCGAATTATTGTCACGAGTGCGGCCCACGCGGCAACGAGGCGGCTGCGCCCGTGACGATGCTTCTGCTCCTCGCGATCCTCGAGTAGTTGCGGATGCAGCCCGATACTCGCGTTGACGAGGAACACGCGGTCATTGACCATCCCTACCTGGACGTGTTGTACGCGCGCCGTCAACAAAGCCCGCGCGGCAACCGACGTATCTGAAGAAATACCGTGCGTGCGGCCGAAGTAGTTAAATGTGCCGCTGGGAATGACTCCAAACAGACAGCCGCTACCGAGCGTTGCCTGAGCCACTGTATTCAACGTACCGTCGCCTCCGGCTGCGACGACGGAGCCCGAGTTTTGCTTAGCTTTGGCGACGGCTTGCTGTGCAACCGTACCGAGCTGCTTCGGATCGTCCACGCGAAAAATTTCGTGAGTGCGGCCCACAGCGTTGAAGACGTCAGCGATCGCGCGCGAGGTGGTCTCGGTATCCTCGTGGCCTGAGCCTGCATTCAATACAACGTAAAGCGGTGCGGCGGGCATACAGCGTGCGACGTGACTGAAGGTTGGTTGCGGCAGGCCGCAGAGTAACGGAACTACTGCGCAACCACTTTCGTTCAGGTTTATTCCGCGTACTCTTCCGACCCCTGCACCCACAAAAACGATTGAATGTCGATCATGTCTCGCGGTCTTAGATCGCGCAGATCGTGACGAACCTGTGAAGCGAGCTGTAGCAGGCTGGCGTACCCCTGCCACGAGGGTCGCGACTGATAATGGAAATCAAAGCCCCAGGCGCGCGCGGCTGCGCGTGTCACCATCGGTTTCAGAAAAATATGCACGTCTGGCTGAGCGATAAACCCGAACACGGTCACTAGCGGCCACGTGAGTACGCGGGTCTGCCGGCGCGGCAGCGCCGACACGACCTCAACCCAGTGTTCGAACCTCCGCTCGATGCTGGCCGTGCCGTGTAGGAACCGGTACAGACCCTCGGCGAATGCTGTAGCGCCGTCGGTCGATTTGACGGCGTCGCGCAGTGCCATTTTCTCGAACGAGAAAATCATGCTGTGGCGCGAGCCCTGCTCCACGCGCACGGCGCGGGCGGCAGCTTCGGTGAACTCGCGGCCGCGCAACAGCTTGCGAAACTCTGCACGCCCGAGCGCCTGTTGCCATCGTTGATGCGTCTCCCATTTGTATTCGCGCTCCCATTCAACGTAAGTGGCGTCGCGAAACCCAGCGGGAAAGACCCTTAAGAACTTGCGACGGCAACGGGCTGCACCCGGCGCCAAAGTCGCGGCGCTTCGAGCCATTTCATATTCTGCCAAGTGCTGAACACACTATGTTGGCAGTAGCCTGATCGGTCCGCATTGCTGAGTGCCTAGACAGTGCCGCGCACCGCCCACGCGCGGGCGATCAACGGGATCGTGCCGTCACTGGCAATGGGTAGCGTTTCAAAAATCCGCTCACGCAAAGCACTGCGCCCCTGTTCACTGAGCGACATCGCGTAACCGGGCGCGGGTCCCTGGCCTCCGAGAAATGGGGCCCAGTAGTCTTCAAAATCTCGAAATGTTGTTGCCACATCGATCGCCTGTGCGCTGACGTCACGCAGCTTCGCTTGATTCAGCAACGCAACCAAAGCAGCGGGTTTGCACAATGGAAAGCGGTGACCTTCGTCGAGAAGTTGCGCATCGGGGTTAAGCGCCACGGCCGCGTCCCAGAAGTAACGCATCAGCTCCATTTTTCCGGCGTAGTCCCAGACATACGCTGCAACCCTGCCGCCCGCGACGACTGTGCGCGTCATTTCTCGCACGGCAAGCAGGGGGTCGGCGACGAAGTTGATGACCAAGCCGGCGACTGCAACGTCAAAAATTGCCGATTGCACCGGGAGTGACTGAGCGTCAGCCACATCAAAGGTCACTCGTGCGTCGTCGGTGTGCGCCTGCGCATAGTCGATAAACGCTGCCGACGGATCGATCGCCCTGATGCTGCGCGGCTGCTGATCCTGCAAGATCGTTTGCGTTAGCGCGCCCGTTCCGCACCCGACGTCCAACCACGCACGGTGTGCCGGTGCCCCGAGCCACTGTAGAAACTCCCTCGCAACAAGGCGGCTCCATCGACCTATATACGGCTCGTACAGGTTGCCCGCTGCCCACGTGTCCTTGCGCTGATCGGCCATGCCGACATTTTGACTTTGTGGGGCCGGTCGGACAAGCTCACTGTCTTCGTCGTCTGGCTCAAAGCGCTTACGCAGATCAATTCAAATTATTTCGAAGTAGCGCTTGAGTTCCCAATCAGTCACGGCGTCCTGCCATTGACGCCATTCCCAGTCACGCGTTGCGGCAAAGTGATCGACGAAAGTGTCGCCGAACCAATCGCGTGCCAGATCGCTGCGCCGGAAAATGTCCGTGGTTTCTTTGAGTGAGCGCGGCGCGCGCGCGATGTTGTCGGAGCCTTTGTTGGTGCCCGTCACCGCAGGCGTAGTCAGCTTCAGGTTCTTCTCGATCCCGTGCAGGCCGGCCGCCAGCAGCGCCGCCACGGCGAGGTAGGGATTGATATCCGCACCGGGGCAACGCGTTTCAAGCCGCATGCTCTTGGAGGACCCCGGAATCACGCGAAAGCTCGCCGTGCGGTTGTCGATGGCCCACGTCGGCTTGACCGGCGCCCAGAAGCCATCGACGAGCCGCTTGTAGCTATTCACCGTCGGCCAGAACATTGGCGCAAATTCCATCAATGCGGCGATCTGACCGGCGAGAAAACTCTCGAACACCTTGCTCATTCCGGCCCGCGCCGTTTTCTTCGCGCCTTCATCAAAGAACAGATTTTTCTTGCCGTCCGTCATCGACTGGTGCACGTGGCCGCTGCAGCCGGGATACTGAGAGCTCCACTTCGCCATGAAGCTTGGAATGATTCCGAAATTTGCTCCGATTTCCTTGGCGCCGGTCTTGAATAGAACACCGCGATCAGCGCACTCGAGCGCGTCGGAAAACTGGAGTGCCGCCTCGTAGACGCCGGGCCCGGTTTCGGTATGCAGCCCTTCGATCGGTACCCGAAACAGCAGCATCTCGTCCATCAACGCATTGAAATACTCACGGTTGGCGTTTGAGCGCAGCAGCGAATATCCGAACATGCCCGGCGTCAGCGGCGTTGGATCGACACCTTTCTTTGCCGCCCAGCTTTGCGGTGTCTCCGCAAAATTGAACCACTCGAATTCCAGCCCGCACATCGGTTGCATGCCGAGCTTGGCAGCGCGCGCGATCACCTTCTTCAGCAACTGGCGGGGGCAAAGAGCGAACGGCGAGCCATCGGTGTTAATGAAGTCGCCGAGAAAAAACGGCACCTGATCGTCCCACGGCACGTTGCGTCCGGTCGCCATGTCGAGTTGCACCAGAACGTCCGGAAAGCCATGCTGCCATCCGATCACGTCGGCGTTGTCGTAAACGCTGTCGGTCATGTCCCAGCCAAACACGACGTTGCAGAATCCAAACCCGCCGTCGACGGCCGACGCAAATTTGTCTTTGTGCAGGTATTTGCCGCGCAGGACACCGTCGATGTCGGTGACCGCAACCTTCACCTTTGACGATGCGTACGGGTGCACGGCCTTCAGCGGATCAGCCTGCGCGCCGCCGCGGGCCCCTGGCGATTTCGTTTTGCCTGCCATCACAATCTCCTTTGAGGACAGTCTGAATCAGCGCACGGGAAAAGTCCAAGCGTCTCCCCTACAATCGCGGGTTCGTCTTTTGAAAAGAATGCGATGCCGATTTACGCGTACAAATGCGCGGAGTGCGGACATGAGATGGAGGCGATCCAGAAAATGTCCGATGCGCTGCTGACTGCATGCCCGAGCTGTGGCAAGCCAACGCTCGTCAAACAGGTGACCGCCGCGGGCTTTCATCTAAAGGGCAGTGGCTGGTACGTGACTGACTTCCGCGACGGTGGCAGCAAGAAGAAGGACGCGGGCAAGGCCGAAGAAAAGGCAAAGACAGAAACATCGGAAGGTTCGGCCGATGCAAAGACAGATATCAAGGGCGACGCCAAACCGGACCCGAAAGCCGGAGGTGCTCCCGCGTCGGATTCACAAAGCGCGCCCAAGACAGAGACCAAGACGGAGTCAAAGGCCGAAACAAAACCCGAATCTGGCAGCAAACCGGCTGTAGCGCCCGCTCCGCCTGCGCCGCGCGATAGCAGCAAAGCGGGCGGCACCTCGGGTGGTACAGGCTGACGCCGCATGCTCAAAAGATATCTGGTGGCCGGGTTGCTTGTGTGGATCCCCCTCGCGATCACAATCTGGGTGCTCAATCTGATCGTCGGCACAATGGATCAGACGCTGCTGTTGCTCCCACCAACCTGGCGGCCCGACGCGCTTCTGCCGTTTCACATCCCTGGCCTAGGACTGCTGTTGTCGCTGGTGATCGTGCTCGCAACCGGCGTTCTGGCTGCCAACATCATCGGCGAGCGCCTGCTGCGGTGGTGGCACGGCCTGCTCAACCGGATTCCGATCGTGCGATCGATCTATTCGAGCGTCAAGCAGATTTCGGACACGCTTTTGGCGACGCGCGGCCAGTCGTTTCGCAAAGTCGTGATGATCGAGTTCCCGCAACGCGGCCAATGGACGCTTGGTTTCGTCGTCGGTTCGCCGGGTATCAAGATTTCGGAAATTACGGCTTCAAATGCGATCACGGTGTACGTGCCTACTGCCCCGAATCCGACGTCGGGATATGTATTGGTGCTGCGGCCGGAAGATGTGCGCGAAGTCGACATCAGTGTTGACGATGCGCTTAAGTTTCATATTTCGCTTGGCGTCGTTTCGCCGCGCGTCAGCACTCGCGTCCCGCGCTCCGCGGTCGCCAACCCGTTGACTTAAGTTGCGTGTCTGCAAAAGCGCACACACATTCCTGAACATGAAACGTACTGAATACGCGGGCCTGGTCGACGCGACGTTTGTTGGCAAGACGGTGACCTTGTTCGGCTGGGTGCACCGTCGGCGGGACCACGGCGGCGTGATCTTCATAGACCTGCGCGATCGTGAGGGGATGGTGCAGGTGGTATGCGACCCTGATAGCGCTGATGTGTTTGCATCGGCTGAAAAAATCCGCAGCGAATATTGTCTTCAGGTCGTGGGAGAAGTCAGGCGCCGGCCCGAGGGCACCGTCAACACAACGCTGGTGTCAGGCGAAGTGGAAGTGCTGTGCCGTGAGCTCACCATCCTGAACCCGTCGGTGCCGATACCATTTCAGCTTGACGACGACAATTTGTCCGAGACGACGCGCCTGACCCATCGGGTTCTGGATTTGCGTCGGCCGGCGATGCAAAAAAACATGATGCTGCGGTATCGGGTCAGCATGGCGGTGCGCAAATATCTCGACGCCGCCGGCTTTATCGACATCGAAACGCCGATGCTCACGCGCAGCACGCCCGAAGGCGCGCGCGACTATCTCGTACCGTCACGGGTGCATCCCGGCGCTTTTTTCGCGTTGCCGCAGTCGCCGCAGCTCTTCAAGCAGCTGCTGATGGTTGCCGGCTTCGATCGCTACTACCAGATCGTCAAATGTTTTCGCGACGAAGATCTGCGTGCAGATAGGCAGCCCGAATTCACGCAGATCGATATTGAAACTTCGTTCGTCGACGAAGTTCGGATCCGCGAAATGATGGAAGAAATGATCCGTGTCGTGTTCGACGAAGTGCTTGCAGTGAAGCTGCCCGCTCCATTTCCGGTGATGAGTCATGCCGACGCGATGCGGCAGTATGGGTCTGACAAGCCTGATTTGCGGATTGGTCTGCAGCTGACCGACTTGACCGACGCGATGGGCGACGTGGATTTCAAGGTGTTCAGAAATGCTGCGGAAATGAAGGACGGCAAGGTCGTCGCGCTGCGGATACCGGGCGGTGGCGAACTGCCTCGCTCCGAGATCGATGCATACACGACCTTTGTCAAGATTTACGGGGCCAAGGGTCTTGCATACGTTAAGGTCAACCAAGTCGCCAACGACGCTGAAAAAATGCGCCAGGGGTTGCAGAGCCCGATCATCAAGAACCTGCATGATGCGTCACTGGCCGCCATCGTCGAGCGCACGGGTGCAAATGACGGCGACCTGATCTTCTTCGGAGCTGATCGCGCCAAGGTTGTCTACGACGCGCTCGGAGCATTGCGTATGAAGATCGGGCACAGCGAATTCGGCCGCGCGCGCGGACTGTCGAGCGAGGGCTGGCGCCCGCTGTGGGTCGTTGACTTTCCGATGTTTGAGTACGACGAAGAGGGTCAGCGGTATGTCGCGGCCCATCATCCGTTCACGAGTCCGAAGGATGGCCACGAGGATCACCTTGCAACCGATCCGGCGCGCGCTCTAGCCAAGGCCTATGACATGGTGCTCAATGGCTGGGAGATCGGCGGAGGGTCGATCCGCATTCACCGCGAGGAAGTTCAGAGCAAGGTCTTCCGTGCTTTGAAGATCGACGCTGAGGAAGCGGGTGAGAAATTCGGTTTCCTGCTCGACGCACTTCAGTACGGCGCTCCTCCGCATGGCGGCATCGCCTTTGGGCTCGACCGAATCGTCACGTTAATGGCGGGAGCCGAATCGATCCGCGATGTGATCGCATTCCCGAAGACGCAGCGCGCGCAATGTTTGCTGACGCAGGCACCCAGTACTGTCGATGAAAAGCAGCTGCGGGAGCTGCACATTCGCGTGCGCGGCGAGTCCAAGACTGTGGAACCGCGAGTGGCCTAGCGCGTCGGACGGATGAAGCTTCCGGAGTCGGTGCTGGTCGTTATTCACACGCCAGCATTGGACGTGCTGCTGGTCGAGCGAACAGACCACCCGGGTTTCTGGCAGTCGATCACTGGCAGCCGCAATACCGCCGGCGAGCCTTTGCGGACCACATGTGTGCGTGAAGTCGCCGAAGAAACGGGGCTTATCGTGTCACCCGATCAACTCGATGACTGGCACCTTAGCCATCGTTTCCGTATTTACGAGGACTGGCGTCATCGGTATGCATTGGGTGTTACGCACAATACGGAGCATGTTTTCGCGCTTTGCTTGCCGCGCACGTTTGCTCCACGACTCGATCCCCGGGAGCATCTTGCCTATCGCTGGCTTAAGTGGCATGAAGCAGCCGAAGCGTGTTTCTCATGGTCTAACGCCGATGCGATCCGGCGATTGCACGTTGGGGCACCGGGTTGTCAGGCAACTGCTCGCGGTTAGCCTCGCGTTTTACGGGCTGCTCGGCGCGCATGCCGCCAGCGAAGCGCAAAGCTTGCCCGTCATTTCCGTCGAGCGCGACGGCGATACGTTTCACGTGACAGCACGCGCCAGTGTCGCAGTCGATCCGCGCATTGCGTGGGATACGATTACCGACTATGAACACATGCGCGAATTCCTCCCGAATATCGACCGCTCACGGGTTGTTTCGCGCAACGGCGCGCGCGTCGTCGTCGAGCATGTTGGCCAGTTTCCACTGTTCCTGTTCGACATTCCGGTGCGTGTGCGTCTCGCGGTGACTCAACAGCCGTATGAGCGCGTCGTCGCGCGCTCCGAATCGGGCGACATCGATGGTGAGCCGCAGACACTTCGATCGTTTTCAGGCAGCTACGAGTTGACGGTGGTAACGATCGAACGTCGTGCGGGAGTCCGGCTCGTCTACGAGTCGCATTTCGAGATGGCCGAACCGTTGCCGCCAATCGTCGGTGATCTGTTCGGCACAGCGATGGTGACCAAGACGGTGCGCCGGCAGTTCGAGGCAATGCTGCGCGAGATGGCGCGCCGACAGGCGGCGCGTGCGTCAATCGAAAAGCCGCAATGATCTCTGCCGCACGCATCGGGTGGCCTCGACTGGCAGTACCAGGCCTGTGGCTCATGCTCGCGCTCGGAGGATGCGCAACCGTCGACCCGTACGCGGCGGCGCCGATGATGCAGCATCTCGATCGCGATGATGCAGTTGGCTACTGCGCGCGCCTATTCGCCGATGCCGATCGGCGGGTTGATTCTCTCGGGGTTCGCGATGCCGAAGCGCCGAGAATAGAAGGCTTCCCCTATCTGCGCGTCGACCGCTTCAGCGCCGCGCTTGCTGGCCGCGCTAAAAGCGCGGCGCAGCAGGATGCATGGCGCACGCGCTTACAGCAGCTAGACGAAATCGGACGCGATACCGAGCTGCCGAATGCCGCGGTGAGCATTGAAGACCTGCGACGCTGCCGCTCGCTGCTCGCCGCTGCCGATACTGCGGCATTCGGGCCGCTGCAGCGCGCGGCGAAGGTGCCCGTTAACTACAGCAGTGCGATGCGCACTGTCGGCGTGTACCCGCTCGCTCGACTGCTGTTTGCCGCGGGCGTATCCACATGGCAGAAGGAAATCCAATCGGTGTTCGCCGCGCCGATCGATGCGTTGCCCGTAAAGGGTCGGCTGCAAACCTATGTGCCCCGGGTTCAGACATTCGCTAACGTAGGACCGCTCGCGCAAGATGCATTGGGAGTGCCGGTGCTATCGCGCATCGACCTCGATGCTTTGCTGGCGCGACACGCGCCGGAACTTCAGATCGACGTCGACGCACCCTATGACTTGCCCGGTGCCTTGACGCTTGATGCCGATGACCGCGTGACGGTTGACCACGCGGCGCCGGTTGCCTACACACGATTGGCCTACACGGTGATCGGGGGCTTGATTCATCCGCAGCTGATCTACACGTTCTGGTTCAGCGAACGCCCGAGACGCGGCGAATTGGACCTTCTGTCGGGCCAGCTGGACGGCGTTGTATGGCGCGTCACTCTTGATAATGAGGGCGCGGCGCTTGTCTACGACAGCATGCACGCCTGCGGGTGTTATCACCTATTTTTCCCTACCGAGAGGGTCGCGGCGCGCCCGTTGCCTGCAACACTTGACGAGAGTCTGTTCATTCCACAGCAGGTGCGGCGTGTCGAGCGCCACGAACGGATCAAGTTGCGGATCGAGTCGGGCACACATTACCTACAACGCGTGCAGGTCATCTCGACAAGCGAAGCATCGGCGACGCAAGCATCGGCAACGACGGCGGTTCCGTACATGCTGCAGGACGAGCGCACCGTCACGATGCTTGGGCGTCGTGGCGATGGAACGCGCAGCGCTTTCGGCCCCGATGGGCTTGTTGCGGGGAGCGAGCGCGCGGAGCGATGGTTTTTTTGGCCGATGGGCATCGTGTCGGCCGGGCAGATGCGGCAATGGGGACACCACGCAACTGCATTTGTCGGTCGTAGACACTTTGACGACCCACTGCTTTTCGACGTTTATTTCGAGATTGTTCACTAGGACTCAGGCGAAATGGTTCTTCCGTCTCAATCATGAAGCTTCGCGTCGCCACCTACAACATTCACAAGGGCGTGATGGGACTGCAGCAGAAAGTCCGGATTCACGACGTCAAGCTCGCTTTGCATTCGATTAACGCGGATATTGTTTTTCTGCAGGAAGTGCAGGACAAAAACGATCGCATGGTCAGCCGCAATGGCTACCCCCAGGGAACACAGCTCGACTTCCTCTGCACGGGCAACTATCTGCATCGTGCGTATGGGATGAACGCGGTCTACCCGCACGGCCATCACGGCAATGCAATTGTTTCGCGTCACGCGATCGGCCGCCATTTGAATCACGATATTTCAGACCACGCGCTCGAGAAGCGAGGACTGTTACACGCGGTGTCGCATGTCAAAACGGTAAAGGGCCCGCTTGACATTCATCTGATCAATACGCATTTCGGCCTGATCAAGCGCAGCCGCGTGCGGCAGGCCGAGTTTCTGATCCAGTTCGTGAAATCCGAAATTCCGAACAAAGCGCCGCTGATCATCGCCGGCGACTTTAATGACTGGCAGCACGGCGTAGACGAGGTCCTGCATCGAGAGCTCGATGTGTTCGAAGCAGCGTCTGAATTCAACCGCCGTCAATCGAAGCCGCGATTGCGCGACCGGCTCGTGCCCTGGCGCGAGTTGCCTCGTTCACACGTAGCGCGTACGTATCCGAGCGTGATGCCATGGCTGCAACTCGATCGCATTTACCTGCGCGGGTTCAAAGTCAGCGATGTGCATGTGCCGAAAGGGGTCGAGTGGCGTAAGCGCTCCGACCATATGCCATTGATCGCGGACCTGGAAGTCGCTTGATATGAGCGGCGAAGCGTTGCGCGAGCCGCCAGCAGCGCGGCCTGCGCGGCGCGCGTTTCGGCGTCCGTTCGATCGCAGCACTGCGCGGCCGCTTGTTTTCAGCGGCAACCGGCTCGAGCTTTTGAAAAACGGCGAACAGTATTTTCCGAAGCTGCTCGAGGCTTTTGAGAATGCAACACGGTCGATCTACCTTGAGACCTACATCTTCGAACTCGATAGTGTCGGGGAGCGTGTCGCTGATGCGCTGGCTGCTGCGAGCCGGCGCGGCGTCGATGTCCATCTGTTGATCGACGGCTTCGGCTCGGTCGTCACAGCAGATGCGCTGCTCGCGCGTTTGCGACCGCACGGCGCAAAGGTCATGGTGTTTCGCCGCACGCGGTGGTATCGGCTTGAGCGCCGGCTGTTGCGCCGGCTGCATCGGAAGATCGCATTGATCGATGATCGCGTCGCGTTTGTCGGCGGCATCAATATCATCGACGACCATCATCATCACGACCCGGAACCGGTGCGCGCTACGTTGGGACCGCGCTTTGACTTCGCAGTTCGTTGTGAGGGACCGTTGGTGGCGGCGGTCGCCCTGACGGTCACGCGCCTTTGGTGGACGGTGTCGGTTCTGCAGATGAAGCGCCGACCGACGTGGCGGCCGTATCCGCCGGAGCTGCAGCCCGTCGTGGGTACCGGCGGACGCGCTGCCCTGCTGCTGCGAGACAACCTGCGCAATAGAAGCACGATCGAGCACGCGTACCTGGACGCATTTTCGCGGGCGCGTAGCGACGTGCTGATCGCCAATGCTTACTTTCTGCCGGGCAAGAAATTCCGCGATGCGTTGTGTGCAATGGCTGAGCGAGGAGTTCGCGTGCGCCTGTTACTGCAGGGGCGCGTCGAATATCGCCTGCAGCATTACGCGCAGCAGGCGTTGTACGGAGACCTGGTCAAGTGTGGCGTCGAGATCTTCGAGTACACGCCCAGCTATCTGCATGCCAAGGTCGCCGTGGTCGATGACAAGTGGGCGACCGTCGGTTCGAGCAATATCGATCCATACAGTCTGCTGCTGGCGCGCGAGGCCAACATTGCTGTGTACGACGAAAAATTTGCGCGCCAGTTGCGGCACGAACTTGAGCTGGCCATTGTTAACGAGTCGACGTCGGTCGACGCGGACGCATGCGCCCGCCGCAGCTGGTTGCGGCGGACGTTAAGCTGGATTGCCTATCAGATGGTGCGCGGCCTTACGCTGATTGCGACGCGGCGCGCGGATGCTTAGGCTGAAATAAGATCAGCAGGTTCGCGTCATGGCTTAGACGGCCCGCGCAGTAACGCGTGCACTGCGCCAGCAATGACTTCCTCCACTTCAAAACTGATGTCCATGTGCACCGTGTCGTGTTCCTCGATGCCCGGACGCTCGAGCGTTAGCAGCTGGCTTGCGAGCAGCCGGCTCGGCATAAAGTGTCCGTGACGGGTCGCCATTCGCGATTCGATCAGGTCCGCAGGCCCGTCGAGAAAAACGAAGCGAACCGCTGGCGCTGCGGCGCGGATGCGATTGCGATAGGCGCGCTTTAACGCCGAACATGCAGCCACCACGCCGCGCGGCGACTGTGCTGCGTTGGCAAGCCGTGCGCCGATCCGATCGAGCCACGGCCAGCGGTCTGCATCAGTCAGCGCAATGCCCGCTTGCATCAGGCTTACGCTTTGCTGTGAGTGCAGGCTGTCGCCGTCGATAAAATCAAGTCCGAGGGTGTTGGCAATTCCGTCTGCCACAGTCGACTTGCCGGAGCCCGATACGCCCATCACAACGACCGTGATGCGGCAGGTTTTATCGGGCGGCACAGGATCCATTTTTTCGGAGCATAAGCGGGCTCTTCGTTCCTGATTGAGCCGGGGGGTTGATGTCACTGTTGCCGCTAATTGTTGCAAGACCCGAGGGGTTGTACTGCCCGCCTGGAGATTTCTACATCGATCCGTGGCGGCCGGTCAATCGTGCTGTGATAACGCATGCGCATGGAGATCACGCGCGCGGCGGCCATGCCAGTTATCTGGCGGCGAGTTCGGCCGCACACGTCCTGCGCACGCGGCTCGGTGATATTTCGCTGCAGACGACCGAGTACGCGGAGCCGATCGGTATCAATGGTGTGCGGGTGTCGTTACATCCTGCGGGCCATGTGCTGGGCTCGTCTCAAGTTCGAATAGAGAGCAAGGGCCGAGTCTGGGTCGCTTCTGGCGACTACAAGCTGAACGCAGACGCTACCTGCGTGCCGTTTGAACCGATTCCATGCGATGCCTTCATCACCGAGTCAACCTTTGGTTTGCCAATTTACCGTTGGGATGACTCACAGGTCGTGTTTGCCGATATCAATGCCTGGTGGAGCGCAAACGCGGACAGTGGGCGCGCATCGGTTCTGTTTTGTTACGCGTTCGGCAAGGCTCAGCGCATTCTGTCGGGCATTGATCCAACGATCGGCCGGGTTGTTGTGCATGGCGCAGTCGAGCCACTGAACCGCGCTTATCGCGCAAGTGGCGTGGCATTGCCCCCCACACAGCTTGTATCCGAAACCGACAAGGCCGATTTGTCGCGCGCACTGATACTTGCACCACCGTCGGCACAAGGCTCCCCGTGGCTGCGTCGCTTTGGCGATTACTCGGACGCGTTTGCATCGGGCTGGATGCGACTGCGCGGCACGCGCCGCCGCCGCGCGCTCGACCGCGGCTTCGTTTTATCGGATCACGCGGATTGGCCCGGTCTGATGACCGCAATCGACGCCACCGGAGCGGAGCAGGTGATCGTGACGCATGGGCAAATTCCAGTGTTGGTGCGATGGCTGAACGAACAGGGGCTGGACGCTTCTGCCTTCGAGACGGAATACGGTGATGAGGAAGTCGGCGATGTGCAGCCTGCGGCAGCGCAAACCGATGTCGTCAGCGAACCCGAGCCCCGCACCACTGAATGAAGCGTTTCGCACGGCTTTTCAACGAGCTCGACACTTCGACGTCGACGCGCTCCAAAGTAGAAGCCCTGAAGCGGTACTTTGCCATTGCGCCCGCAGGCGATGCCGCATGGGGGGTGTACTTCCTCGCCGGTGGCAAACCGCGCCAGGCGATCAATTCGCGTGTGCTTCGCGAGTTTGCGATCAGTGCGACGGGCCTGCCGGATTGGCTGTTTGAAGAAAGCTACCAAGCCGTGGGCGACGTTGCCGAAACAATAGCTTTGTTGCTGCCGCCGCCGACGCGCAGCGGCGACGGTTCGCTCGTGCACTGGGTCGAGGAACGCTTGCTGCCGCTGCGCGGAAAGGCGCCGGCCGACGTTCTCGCCGCGCTGCGCGATTACGTTGACGAACTCGACACCGCCGAGCGGTTCTTGCTGATCAAGTTGATTGGCGGCGGGTTCCGGGTCGGCGTCTCGAGGTTGCTGATCACGCGGGCGCTGGCGGAACACTCAGGGCTCGACGCGAAAGTCATCGCGCAGCGAATGATCGGCTTTACCGACATCAGCGTCGCCCCGAGCGCCGAGCGCTTTTTGTTGCTGGTGGATGCCGGTAACCAGGTGATCGCCGACGGTCACCCGTATCCATTTTTTCTGGCTCACGCGTTGACGTTGCCGGTCGCACGATTGTCTGTCGAGCTCGGGCCGCTATCGGACTGGCTGGTCGAGTGGAAGTACGACGGCATCCGAGCGCAGCTCGTCAAGCGTGCCGGCAAGGTGTGGTTATGGTCACGCGGTGAGGAACTGATCACCGAGCGATTTCCGGAAATCGCCGATCGGGCGCACTCGCTGCCTAACGGTACCGTGCTCGACGGGGAAATTCTGGTGTGGCGCGACGGCGCGCCGCAACCGTTTGCGCTGCTGCAGAAGCGCGTGACGCGCAAGTCGGTGACGCCACGCGTGCTGCAGGACGCACCGGCGGTCTTTGTCGCCTACGACGTTCTGGAAAGTGATGGCGAAGACCAGCGCCTGCATCCACAACGCGAGCGGCGGAGCCGACTGGAGCAGCTTGCTGCAAACCGCGCGGTCCAGATGTCGACGCGCGTCGATGCTCCGTCCTGGGAGGCCCTGGCCGTGGCGCGCGAAACTTCGCGCGAGCGCGGCGTCGAAGGTCTGATGCTCAAGCATGTTGATTCGACGTATCGCGTGGGTCGCACGAAGGCGGCAAACGCAAACTGGTGGAAATGGAAGATCGATCCGTACGCCGTGGACGCGGTGCTTGTCTACGCGCAGCGTGGTCACGGCCGGCGCGCGAGCCTCTACTCCGACTATACGTTTGCCGTATGGAACAATGATTCTGCTGCGAGCGAACGGACGCTGGTGCCTTTCACCAAGGCGTACTCCGGTTTGACCGATCAGGAAATCAATCAAGTCGACGCTGCAATTCGCCGTACGACGATCGAAAAGTTCGGCCCGGTGCGAAGCGTGACGCCCACCATGGTGTTCGAAATTGGCTTTGAAGGTATTCAGCGCTCACCGCGTCACAAAAGCGGAATCGCGGTCAGATTTCCCCGGATGCTGCGCTGGCGGCAGGACAAGCCGATCGGAGAGGCCGACACGCTGAACACGTTGCAGTCGCTGCTATCGGCGGCCGACAACGCGCTGTTGCGCAGTTCTGTAGCGTGAACGATCGCCAACGTCCGTTTCCTGCGGGCCCCAATGTCGGCACACAACTTCGTGCGCGCCGCGCGAAGAAGACACGCGAAGACAACCAGCGCGCTGCCGAGATCGAGCGGACCGTTGCCACGAACGGTCCCAAGCACGCGGCCGGTGCGCAGCTCGTGCTCCCCAGTGGTGAAGGCTGGTTCGCTGCCCACGGTTGGCAACCGTTCGAATTTCAGCGCGAGGTCTGGCAGCACGTCACGGACGGTCGGTCGGGGATGCTGCACGCGACTACCGGCGCCGGAAAAACGTACGCGGTGTGGTTTGGGTTGCTTAATCGCGCACTCTCCGGCGCAGTGCCAGCCGGTGGGTTGCGCTTGCTGTGGATCACGCCGATGCGCGCGCTGGCGGCTGATACGGCGCGCCAATTGCGCGCGCCGCTGCAAGACCTTGCTATCAAGTGGACAGTCGGCGTGCGTACCGGAGACACCGATTCTGCGGAGCGTGCGCAGCAGGCAAAGCTGCTGCCCGAAGTGCTGATCACGACGCCGGAATCATTGAGCCTGATGCTGACGCGCGCGGAGAGCGCAGAGCAACTGTCGGAACTCTCATTGATTGTGGTCGACGAATGGCACGAGTTGATCGGGACCAAGCGCGGCGTACAACTGCAACTTGCTCTGGCGCGTCTGCGGCGCTGGGCGCGCGCGCCACTACCAGTGTGGGGCTTGTCGGCCACGCTTGGGAACACCGAGCACGCGATGCACGTACTGCTGAATCGACTGGATGGGGTGCTCGTCCGTGGCGGGATCGACAAAACGTTGATTGTCGACACGCTATTGCCCGACGAGCCCGGCCGATTTCCATGGGCGGGGCACCTCGGCATGAAAATGCTGCAGCCCGTGATCGCTGAAATAGCGTCATCCACGGTCTCGCTTGTGTTCACCAACACGCGGTCGCAGGCGGAGCTCTGGTACCAGGCGATTCTCGAAGCAAAACCGCAGTGGGCGGGGTTGATCGCCTTGCACCACGGTTCACTGGCGAAAGAAGTTCGGGACTGGGTCGAGCTTGGATTGAAGGAAGGGCGGCTGAAGGCGGTGGTCGCAACCTCGAGCCTCGATCTCGGCGTCGACTTTCTGCCGGTCGAACGCGTGCTGCAGATTGGAAGCCCCAAGGGAGTCGCGCGTCTGATGCAGCGGGCAGGGCGCAGCGGACACGCGCCGGGCCGTCCTTCACGCGTAACGCTGGTGCCGACCAACACGTTGGAGCTGATCGAAGCTGCAGCGGCGCGGACCGCTGCGCGCGAAGGCCGCATTGAATCCAGAGGGGCGCCGCAGAACGCACTCGATGTTCTGGTTCAGCATCTGGTCACGATTGCTTTGGGAACAGGCTTTGTCGAGGACGAACTGCTGGTTGAAGTGCGCGACACGTGGAGCTATCGCACACTGACCGACGACGACTGGAACTGGACGCTCGACTTTGTCGGGCGCGGCGGAGAAGCACTGCGGGCCTACCCCGATTATCAGCGCGTCACGCGCGGCGACGACGGTATTCACCGCGTGGCGAACGGGCGCATTGGGCAGCGCCACCGCATGTCAATCGGCACCATCGTGTCGGATTCGGCGATGCTCGTGAAGATGATGAATGGCAGAGATGTCGGCACCATCGAAGAATCGTTCATCGGTCGTCTGCGCAAGGGCGACACGTTTTTGTTCGGCGGCCGCATTCTCGAGCTCACACGCGTGCACGAGATGACCGCGTATGTGAAAGTGGCGAAGAATCGAAGCGGAGCGGTGCCGCGCTGGCAAGGCGGCAAGATGCCACTGTCGAGCGAGATGGCCGATGCGGCACTGCGCGAGCTCGAAGGCGCGCTGGCAGGGCATTACGAAGCGCCGGAGATGAAACTGGCGCGGCCATTGATCGAATTGCAGGCGAAGTGGTCCCGCTTGCCGACGCGTGACACGCTGGTGGTCGAGTCGATGCGATCCAATGAAGGGCGACATCTGTTCGTCTATCCCTTCGCTGGCAGGCATGTTCATATCGGGCTTGCGTCGTTGTTGGCGTACCGCATCGGCCAGAGCACGCCGTCGACGTTCTCGATTTCCGTCAACGATTACGGCTTCGAGTTGTTGTCGCCAGTGGACATCGACTGGATGGGCGCGTGGCAGGCGCGTTCTGAAATCCTGCTTTCAGCCGATCATTTGCTTGAAGACGTACTCGCGAGTCTGAATGCTGGTGAGCTCGCGCTGCGCCGTTTCCGCGAGGTGGCGCGAATCTCGGGGCTGATATTTCAAGGGTATCCCGGCGCTCCGAAATCAACCAAGCAACTGCAGGCCAGCTCCGGCCTGTTCTACGAGGTCTTCCGCAAATACGACGGCGGTAACAAGCTGCTGCTGCAAGCCGAGCGCGAGGTGCTCGAGCAGGAGCTCGACTTAGAGCGCCTGCGTGCGGCGCTGGAACGGATGCGTCGTCAGCATATTGTGTACAGGCTGCTGGCGCGTGCCACCCCGTTTGCATTCCCGTTGATGATTGACCGGATGCGTGAGCAGGTCAGCACCGAAAAAATTGGCGCCCGCATTGAGCGAATGGTGGCCGACCTGGAGCGGGCGGCAGCATAGGGTCATACCAGATGTTGTGCCATAGGACACAATTTCGCCATTGCTTGTGTCCCTTCGTGGATGTGTTCGTAGCTCGAGAAGGTCGCTTCAGAGGGAAAATCGCGTTGTTCGAGTGCAATTTCCCTCTGGGAATTGGGTATTTCTCTTGTATTTCACTCTGATTGGCTTAGGATCGCGGTCAGCAACGAGAGCGCTCTCCACTGAATCGATCGAGAACCCTGTCGCTGTGACCTCAACCAAGAAGGAGAAATCAATGGCAACAAAGAAGGCATCGAAGGCGGGAAAAAAAGCTCCGGCCAAGAAATCGTCGGCAAAGAAGGCTGTGAAAAAGACAGCGACCAAGGCGGTCAAGAAAGCACCGGCTAAGAAAGCTGCGAAAGTCAAAACCGCTCGTAAGCCGAATGCGGCTTTTATGCGTCCGCTGATGCCCACTGGCCCTTTGGCCGCGATCATTGGCTCGACCCCGATGCCGCGCACGGAAGTCACGAGCAAGATCTGGCTGTACATTAAGAAAAACAAGCTGCAAGACAACGCCAACCGTCGCATGATCAATGCGGACGACAAGCTGCGTCCGTTATTCGGTAAAGCGCAAGCTTCGATGTTCGAGCTGACCAAGTACGTCAGCAAACATCTGAAGTAATTTGATGCACGCAGCGCGGTCGTACGGGCCGCGCTGCGATACTAAGAGATTGCGGTAGCACTTTCTTGACGAGCGGTGTTTGAAATTTGCTTCTGTGCACGAGCAACTGCTTCGGCGCCGCATGCAGAGGGCACATATTCCTGAGACTGACGCTTGAGGTCGATTGCTCGCTCGGCGGTCAGTCGTGGCGTTGCGTCGATAAAGGTAAGCGTGGTCAGAATCAAAAGCGCAACTGCATAACGCGCCGACGCGCCCTGGTATATCTCATCGGTATGTTCCGCATTCCGTATTTCGTACTGACCTTGCAAGATCATTGCCTTCTCCGATAGTGAAACTCGTCGCTGAAGACAATATGCGGCGACTCGCTTAACTTAAATGGAATGATCGGCAGGGATCGGGCAGATAATTCGACAGCCCGTGGAGAGCGGCGCTGCTGCAGCGACGTGCTATTGCGCCCAGCGCGAATGGCGCGGGAGTGACGCCTGCAGAAAAATCATTTGATCCGCGAGGATACGGCGATTGCTCAAAATGAAACCTTCATTGCGGCACACCGCGTACGGGACATAAATTAGCGGCATGTTGGCTTCTTCGGGTCGGCGATTACCCTTGCGCGTGTTGCACGAGCGGCACGCGGTGACGACGTTGGTCCACTCGTGAAGCCCGCCGCGTGACACCGGCAGGATGTGCTCTACCGTTAACTCGCTTTCTGAAAAACGATTACTGCAGTAGGCGCAGGTCTGGCGGTCGCGTACGAACAGCCGGTGCTTGGTCAACCCGACGTGTGCGTGGCCGTAGGGAATGCGGTGTCGGCCGCGGATCATCACGATCGAGCTGGTAACGAACTCCGACCGATAACCGGTCGCCTCTTGAATCCCGCCCGCCATGCCAAACAGGTTCTCGCCGAGTTCAGTTAGAACTTTGCCGGACGCGTAGTAACGCGCGGCACGCTGCATCAAGGCCCACCGGACCGGTTGTCCGTGTGAATCAATGATCAGAATCTTGGCGGTTATCTCGGATCCATACCACATGGCAGAAGGAATTGTGCCACGAGCATGTCCCGCCCTCGTACTTTCATCAGTGGCCGGTTAATCGCTACGACCGCCGTCCTGGATCGACCACGGATCAAGTCCGGTCTCGGTTCGCTTGACCACGCCTGCAGGATCGAAGTAGATAAACATCGCTGCCTTGAATCCGCCGTGGGTGAGGTACCGGTACATCCACGCGCTTTCGTTGCGCAACTTGTATACGAACGTTTCAGCGGGTTGCCCGAATTCACGCAGCACGTCGCTTCTCGAATCTTTTCCGGACTGAACGCGGGCAAAGGCGGCATCGGTCATCATCTGCTCGACACGCGCCAGCCGTCCTTGCGCGTCAAAATCTGCATTCCAAACTGATTGATCAAATGGCTGATTCGAATACTGCAGCCGGGTGCCACCACCGGCGAGCGAGTGACTGGCCGTCGGATTGCCAAGCTTCGCGCGCGCTTGATCCAACGTCGTATGCGGCGAGAGCGATTGCGGAGTGGCACACGCCACCAGCGCAACCACTGATGCAACGGCCAATAACAGTGTCTTCAACGGGGTCCTTTCGATTCCCGGTACATCAGAGGTTCCGCGAATTTACGCTCGCAGCTTCTGCAAGGTCGCGGTAGCGACACAGTCCAACTGTCTAAGCGATCTGCCTGAGACAGTAAATTGCTTCCAGGTATCCCCTCAGGCGCTCAAATTGCACCGGCTTGTGAACAAGAACTGAGCCGGGCGGAAGCGATCCCAGTGCGGCGATCTTGTCAGCGCTCATGCCGGTCGCAACAATTACGGGCAGCCGCGCGGTGCGCGCATCCTTGCGCAGCGCGTATAGGGTGTCGATGCCGTTCAATGCCGGAAGGCCGAGGTCCAGGATCAGAACATCTGGCACGCGTGAGCCGAGAGCGAGCAGCGCCTGCACCCCGTCAAACGCAAAGCGCAGCTCCACGGGTAAACCGATAGAGCGCAGCTTCGTCTGGTATAGCTCCCGAAAAAAAGGATCGTCTTCTGCAATCAACACATCGAGCGCCGCGTCCGGTTTCGGCTGCTCGCTCGCGTTCCGGCCAGCTTCCTCAGATTCCGGTTCGACCTTTACGTCTTCTACTACAGGACGTTCCGCCAGCCCCCGATCACGCAACAGCGCGAGGACCGAGTCCGGCAGGATGCGACGGTGCCCGCCCGCGGTGCGCCAGGCCTTGAGTGCGCCCCGTTCCACTAATAGTTGCACCGAGGTTGTCGAGAGAGACAAAGCATCTGCCGCTTCTTTGACTGTCAAAAAGAGTCCCGCCGCAGTTCGGCTTTCCAATTCTTGGCTTGTCATCTACGCGCGGCTAGGGAGGTCAGTGGTGGCTCACTCATCGGCGCGCCCCTGTTGATCGTCGAAGGAGTTTAAACGAAAGAAACGAATTAGCTGAAATTCATCAAATGCGTTGGAGCCACCTGCGCCTATTGAGCGTAGTCTGTTGCTGGGCCACGGAGAGTGGAACTGTCTGTTTTTACAGTTGAATTCCGCCCTTGAGCAGCTTGCAATTCGGTTCTAATGCTTTTAACGAATTTAACGCCTTTGGTGACCAAAATGATTAAAACGATTCTTGCGGTTCTCTCGACAGCGATCCTGATGGCAGCCAGCTCTACCGCGCTGGCCAACACCAACCAGGCCGCCGTCGGAGTGTCGATCCGAATCGTCGACTCCTGTGGCGTCGTGCAAATGTCCGGAAATGTTCAGATCCGCTGCCGCAGCGACCAGGCGTCAGCCGCAAAATCGGGCCTGACCAGGATCAGCCCCGCTAGCACGACGCAGCAGTGGTGCAGTACTGGCGCCGAGTCGAACAGCGATGCAGCTAAACCGACCTGTGTGGCTAAGCGCGCTGCAGGTTACGAGCTGCAACTTGTCACGATGACGTTCTAAGACGCATCGGGCCGACCGCTGTCGCTCCAGACTTCTAGAAGCTCGCCCTAACGCACGCACGTACCTGCATTTTCAAACGGGCATCGCACATCAGCGCAAGCCAACCGCCCCATCGAGGCGGGGGTAGTCGATTTACTGCTCCGAGGTTGCGCGCTTTTGCGGCAGATTGACCCAGACAACATACGTGCCATATCGCTTGGCAGCTTGCTCAACGGCCGCCATGTATTGGCGATCGACCGAATCATCCGTCGCTTGCATTGTCGGAATCGAGCTGCAGCCAGCCATAGACGAAACGGCAAGCGCCGCGATCAGTGCCTTTCTCATAGTGCCTCCACAAGTTGCGCACACGCAGGCTCGCTGCGCTGCTCGGAACTCTACGCCCGCCAGCCGCCGACGCAATACCCTTGTGACAAAACCGGCGTAGCCACGACGAAATCGTGTTGGACCAACCTGGCGCTTCGCCTCAAGGGAACTGGCTGGATCCGCGCTCTACACTGCTTTGATGCGGCGCGCACCACCCATGGAGATCGAGCTCAAGTTACAACTGCGTCCCGAGCACATCGACCGTTTCAGGCGAAGCAGGGTTTTATCGAAGGCTGGCTGCAACGAGGTCGATATCGACAACGTCTACTTCGACACTGCGGACCGGTTGTTGCAGCGCCACCAGATGACGCTGCGAGTGCGACGCTTGGACGGGGGCTGGTTGCAGACACTGAAGCAGCAGGCAACACGCGGGGCGGTCAGTCAGCGAGGTGAATGGGAAACACCCGCCCGGGTGGTGGGCGGTCAGGGACGGATCAATCTTGCACGGTTGTCGGAATCGCCGCTACCGGCGTTGCTCGCCAAACAAAAAAGTCCTGTCCGGCTTCAGCCGATGTTTAAAACCCATGTTCGGCGCACACAATGGATCGTTACGCGAGGCGACGCCACGATAGAAGTAGCGCTCGACATCGGAGAAATCACCGCCGCCGCGGCGCAGGGAGCATTGCGGGAAACGATTTGTGAAGTCGAACTGGAACTCAAGCATGCACTACGTGGAAATGGTCCGACCGCGCTGCTCAACCTGGCGCTTGAGTTACTCGATGGCTCCGGAAAAGCTGCCCCATCCTTGACCCCGGTCGCGCGTAGCAAAGCGGAACGTGGCTATCAATTGGTGGCGCAGCAACCCCCGGCGGCGGTCAGGGCGTCTGCCAAGGGATTTGCAGGAAGCGTAGGAAGCAAATCGACCACCGCGACCGCGGCGCGAGCTGTCGTCGCGCACGGCCTGTCTGTACTGACCGCGAACGTCGAGTGCCTGCTGCGTTACGACGATCCGGAGTATGTGCATCAGTCGCGTGTGGCATTGCGGCGCGTGCGGTCCGCTATCCGGCTGTTGGATAGCGAGCAGAAAGATGTGCCGGGATCGTTGGTCGACGAGCTGCGGTGGTTTGCGAGCGCTCTGGGTGAGGCGCGCGACTGGGATGTGATCACGAATGAAACGCTACCGTCGTTGATTGCGAATATGGGTCTCGACGGCGCGAAGCGACTCGTTGCAAGAGCTGATGCAAGGCGCCGTCAGGCCGGCGAAAATGTTCGCAAGTCTGCCCTGTCGGCGCGCTACGGTGCGTTGGTCCTTAATGGCGAGAAGTGGTCGTTGACATCCGCACCGGCCGACGCCGAGTTGCTTACCGCCGTCGCCGCGCCCTCGTTACAAGCGGCATCGAAGAAATTATTCAAAGCTGCGCGCTTTTTCACTGCGCTGACACCTGAGAGACGGCATCAGGTGCGAATCCTTGCCAAGCGGCTCCGTTATGCGCTTGATACGTTCGCCGTTGTGTTGCCAAAGCGGGCAACCGAGCGCTACGTCGCTGCGCTGTCTGACTTGCAGGATGTGCTGGGTGAGTTGAACGATGCATCCGTGACGACGACGGTGTTGCCGCAACTGACGCAATCATCGCGGATCAGAAAGGCAGTTCAGCAGTCGATGGATTCAGTTGAGCCAAGCCGCGTCCGAGACACCGAGGAAAAGCTGTTGAAGCTTTCGAAGCTTCAGACGCTGTGGGCCAGCGAATAATCACATCGCGGTGGCTTCACCGACAGCCTGCTCAGAACGTTACAGTCAGCAGCAGCGTTTCCAGATAAGCCCCTGGCGGTACCTGCTGGCCCGCGGGTATCAATCCTCGCAGGGTTTGCACAGTCGACTCCACTGGTTTTCCGTTAGTGATTGGGAACGTGCCGCCGGGAAATGTCCCGCAGCCTGCGTTGCCCCAAAACGCGGACGTGCTGCCCTGGTAGATGTTGTATCCGAGGGTTGCCGCCGGAAGCGTCTGGCGCTGCATCGTACGGCCAAGCGCTCCTGTGCAGGTGTTTGACGACCCGTTGGAAAGCATCATGCTCCATGAGACATTCTCCTGGCCACCGGCGAGATGCGTGCACGTCAGCGTCATGGTTGCGTTCGCTGTCACCTCGGAGATTGAATCGTAGGTAAGGAAATTAACCGACCCGCCACTCGCAACGCTGCACGAATACGCCGCCGAAGCGGGTGCGCTCACGCCTAGCAGCACAAGCGCGAGTAGCAGAGCAGTTGATGGAGTTTTCATTTGCGCAGCGGCCTGCAGATAAACGGCCCCAACTTCGGCATCGCGTCTGTCTTCGAAGCAGCGAACGCGACGTCAAACCCGCAGCGCCCACTCGCGAGTTCGGCTGTGAAACTCGAGTTACCGGGAAGATCCGGCACGAAGACTTCCCCATCGTGGCCCACGAAGTAGCGCTGCGTGGTTCCGACGATCTGCACGTCCGACCCGGCCGGCAGATGTGAACCGTCGGCGAGTTTCACTTCGAGAATCGCGCTCGTGCGTCTGCGCGCGTCGTATTCGGCGATCGCGCCAGAACGGAACTGCGGAATGATGCGCATTTCGCGGCTCTTGATCGCAACGTCGATCGGAATGTCGCGTTCGTCGATCGTGATCCGGTTCGCCGAATAGGGCGTCAGCCGTGGCAGCAGTACCTGGCCGTAACGGTCGGTACGTCCCAAGAGGTTGCCTTCGTGAAAGACGCGTATTCCTTCAATCTCACCGACGCTTACGAGCCCAAAGCTGTCCGTGATCGGACGGCTCGCGAATGTATGTCCGGCGATGGCACCGAAGCCGCCGCTTGCTGTCGCACGCGCAGCAGTTTCACCTTCGAACGAAGAGGCTTCCAGGGTGTACACGCCATAGCGCCACGTGTAGCCAAGACTTGCGTCGAATTGCTGACGGGTCGTCGCGCGCAGTCGGTAGCCGATTCCTTCATCGCTTGGAAGCGCGCGTTGTACTGCGGCGCCGGCGTAAGAAGAGCGGGTACCGGTACCTGCTCCGCTTGTCGTAGAGGCTTCACCTGTCACGCTGGTGCGGCCGTCGAGTGCCATTGTCAGCGTCGCAAAGGCTGATGTCTGTCCGAAAACGCCAAATGACCGCGACGTTGAAACAGTAAGGAACGTGCCTTGCGCCAGCGTCACTGAATACGACAAGGCAACGGTGTCTACGCCCGCAAGGCCACGGTAACGCTGTGCCGCCCAGGCAACGCCGATTGAACCTGCCTGCCCCAGGTTCAGCCCAGCCGACGCCTGCGACTGCCGCTGCATAACCAAGGATGACAAATCACCCACCAGGCGAAATTGCGGACTGGCCCAGACCGAGCGCGCGCCGAAGTTGAAACGGCGGCCCTGATACTCATATCCGCCGATCCACAACTGTCCGCGGCCGTCGCGCCCGTCGCTAAGCGCCGCGCCCGCAGTGACAATGCCCAGCAATCCGACCGAGACATCGGCTGTAGCACCGGCCGCTCGCACGATGTCGTCAGCTTCGAAACGTCCCTCCACGGTCAGGCGGTCGCTGAGACCGCGCCGCCAGTAGCCGGAGGCGAGTGGGCCACCGTAGTCGAAGCTCGACAGCCCGTAGTTCTC
>JACCYC010000266.1 GCA_013696665.1 Burkholderiaceae bacterium
CGCGCCAAAGCATTACATCTTCAAAATTTTGGGCATAAGAAACAAAAGTCATTTGGCGGAGCCGGTAGTTCTGCGGGAGATTAGAAAATTGGCATCGAGGCAATTGCTGCCTATGAAATAATTACGATCCATGTTGACCACATCAAATACAAGAAGGTTATCGACCCATTCGTAATTGTTGGTTAAGTGGGTATCAGAGCTGACTAGTGCGGGGGACACAGAGTAGGAGCCAGGGCCCAAGTTGCAGGTGAATGGCAATCTAAAAACTACGAGTTCACCCGACTTCACGCCCTCCTCAACCTGACGCGTGTGCCAAGTATTCGTGCCCCATATGATCCGCCCGAGCTTGTCGCGAATCATGTAGCCAAGGACGAGCCTCGCTATGTCCGCGTGAATAGAAGCTTCAAGCAAAATCTCCACCCGTTGACCAACTTGCGCGACCGCTAGCTCCTGTCCAGTAGCGGCATCTAACAACTGAAGCTTTTTGACGCGAGCCTCTCCACTGCCACTTTTCGTGCGCATCCAGCCATCTTCTTCGCGCCGCTGCTCGACGTTCAGCTTGGTATTTTCCTTCTCCGCGATTAGCGCGTTGTAGAAGTCAACCACCTCGTCAGGCGGGCCGTCCTTTATTGAGCACCCCTTATCTAACAAGATCACGCGGTCGCATAACGAGCGCACATCGCCCATCGCGTGCGTGACGAGCATGATCGACACACCCTCTGACCGGAATTTACGTATGCGATCGAAACTCTTGTGCTGAAAATAACTGTCTCCGACAGAAAGTGCTTCATCGATAATCAACATATCGGGTCGAAATGCGGTTGCAACGCTGAAGGCGACTCGCATCTGCATGCCACTGGAATAAGTGCGCACCGGCTGATCGAAATATTCGCCAACCTCTGCGAAAGATTCGATCTCTTGTATGGTGCGTTGTATTTCCGCTTGACTATGCCCCATTAGACCCGCTGAGTGAAAGGCGTTTTGTCTCCCAGATAGATCGGGGTTAAATCCCATCCCGAGTTCGAGTATTGCGGCTATCCGACCGCGTAACTCGACTTGTCCTTCAGTTGGGCGAGTGGTGCCGGTAATCAGCTTGAGGAGGGTGCTCTTGCCCGCACCGTTTTGGCCCACGATCCCGACCGTCTCTCCCGGGCCCACGGAGAAGGTAACGTCGCGAAGGACCCAATGCTCTTCTCTTGGTTTGACTGTTGGCGTCAGCCACGACGCAACACGACGCCATTCATTGCCCCAAGAGCGGTATGACTTGCCGAGGTTGTGCACGTGCAGCTCGCCGCTCACAACTGATCCACTATCTCAGGGCTGGCTTTGCGAAAGAGCAGCAGGGAAAAAGCGAGCAAGGCTAGCGCGATGAGGGCAATCAAGCCTAGACCAACCCAGTCAGGTGCTCTGTTGTACAGGAGCACATTTTGGTAACCCGTGACGATGGGAATCATCGGATTGAACACCAGCCACGTCCGGTATTGCTCTGGAATGATGTTGGCTATGTAAACGATCGGGGTGAACCAGAACAGGAATTGCAAGATCACAGGGACGATCTGCCCGATGTCCCGCATGAAAACGTTGAGCACACCCAAGGCCAAGCCCAGCCCAAGTGCCAAGGCAACGTTGACCGCAACGAGTGCGGGCAGCCAAATGAGTGCAGTACTGGGCACGTGTCCCAGCACGCCAAAAATAGCCAGCATGGCGGCAAACAGCAGTGCGTTGTTCACCAAAGCGCTGCCAGTGATGATGAGCGGCAAGGCAATTTTGGGGAACACCAATTTCTTAAGGATGTTGGCGTTCTCGAGGAACAGGGTCAGGCAGCGATTTACGATTTCAGCAAACAACGACCAGCTCAAAATACCAGCCATGAGGTAGATAGGGTAGGCATATTGATTGTCAGTACCTGGCAATTTGGCCGACAGCACCGCGGAGAGCACGAAGGCGAATATAAGTACCTGCGACAGCGGATTTAAAATCATCCATAGCCCACCCAAACGGCTGCGTATAAATTTGGTGTGAAGCTCGGTTTTGATACTAGAGAGAATGAAAAAGCGGTAGCGCCAGGCGCTGAGAAGCATATTGTTCACGTTAGCCTCCGGCGTTGTGGCAAGAGACGCCTTACATTGATTGCGCGCGGGCGCTCCGCCGGTAGCCGCTTGAACGGCGCTCTCATTTGCAATGACATGGACGCGGGCCGATCGTAGCTTTAAGTAGTGCGTCGCCTACACGACATCCAAGACGCACGCGCCGATCTCGACATAGGACCGGTCGGTCACTCGGTCGCAGATCACGCGGGCGCTCATCGCATCCCCAAAATTTTGTCCGTACGAGCTGATGATATGAGACAGCGAAATCGTCAAGCGCGTCCGAAATCATCCGAAAACCGAACGATGTCGTCTTCGCCCAAATAATCCCCGCATTGCACTTCGACCATCGTGAGCGAGTGATCGGTTGCGTTCTCAATTCGGTGCTGAATTTCCATCGGGACATAAATCGATTGGTTCGGTGCCAGCTCGACGACGCGCTCGCCGACGGTGACGAGTGCAGTTCCCTGTACAACCACCCAATGCTCGGAGCGCTTCCGGTGCATCTGCAGCGAGAGCTTCTTGCCGGGACTCACCTCGATTCGCTTAACCTTGAATTGCGGCGCATCGTGCAGTACGGTGTACTTGCCCCATGGGCGATGCACCGTTAGGTGCTCCTTGGCCGTGATGTGGCCGTCTCTCTTGAGCTTGGCGACGATCTCCTTGACCTGCTGACTGGAATCCTTGTGCGCGACCAGCACCGCGTCGGGCGTATCGATGACTACCAAGTCTTCCACGCCAACCGCTGCCACCAGTCGATCTTCCGAGCGCAGATACGTGCGACGTGAGTTGACAAGGATCGTGTCGCCTTCGGTACTGTTACCGGCGTCGTCCGTCTCGCATGTTTCGGCGACCGCCTTCCAGCTGCCGATATCGCTCCAGCCGAATGCGCATGGAATCACGGCAACGTTTGATGCCTTCTCCATCACGGCATAGTCGATCGAGATGTCAGGTAGCTCGCCAAACGATTGTGCGTCGAACAGCACTTGGCCTTCAGCGTGCAACGCGCTGCGATGCGCGACGCGATGTGCGACGCGTAGAAGGTCCGGCGCATGTTCTTCAAGTGCAGCCAAGATCGCGGCAGCCGTAAAGCAAAACATGCCGCTATTCCATACGAAATTGCCGGCGCGCAGATATTCGGTGGCCTTCTCCGCCGTGGGCTTCTCGACAAATCGCGCGACTTCGTGTGCGCGCGAGCGTGCTATCGGCGAGCCCCACTCGATATAGCCGTAACCGGTTTCCGGCGAGGAGGGTTCAATTCCGAACAGAACCAAGCGGCCTTCGCGTTGGGCAAGCGCAGCTGCGTCAGCGACAGCGTCTTCGAATTCGGCTGGCTTGTCGATTAGATGATCGGCGGCCAAGACGACCAGCACGACATCCGATCCAAACTTCGCTTGCGCCCAGAGCGCCGCCAGCGTAACCGCGGGCGCCGTATTTCGTCCAACGGGTTCGAGCAAAAGCGAGGTTTGCTTCGCACCCGTTTCATCCATCAACTCCTCTGCAGTCTTGTACGAATACGCCATGTTCGTCACGACTGCCGTATGCGAGACATTGGGCAAAGCCCAGGCTCGCTCGGAGGTCAGTTGCAGCAGGCTCTTGCCGCCGGCCAGCTTCATGAACGGCTTGGGCATCGACTCGCGAGAAACCGGCCACAGACGTGTGCCGGTGCCGCCAGAGAGGATGACCGGAAGCAGCTGCATTTGAAGTTCGTTTTTCTTGCGGAGACTCAACCAGAAGAGGCAAGCTGCCGCGTTGCAGAGAAAGCGGATGTTAACAGCGCATCTGCAAGCTTGAACCGGATACTGGCCCCGAGTCGTTACCGATTGAAACCGCGCTGCGAGCTAGAATCGTTTTCGACCAAGAGTTGCGGGTGGCACACGTCGTGGGCATCGATCGATCAATCTTCAAAGCCTACGACATCCGCGGCATTGTCGACCGTGCGTTAACGCACTCTGCGGTGGGTTCCATCGGCGCGGCGCTCGGGTCCCTGGCGTCAGAAAATGGCGTTAAGTGCCTAGCGGTTGGCCGCGACGGTCGCCTGTCCGGTCCCGCATTACGCGACGCATTGATTGAAGGCATTGTGAGCACCGGTGCGGATGTCATAGATATAGGCATGGTGCCGACCCCGGTGCTCTACTTCGCAACGCACGATCTGAAAACGGGCTCCGGTGTTTCGATCACCGGTAGCCACAATCCGCCCGAATACAACGGGCTCAAGATGATGATGGCGGGCGCCACGCTTCATGGTGACGGCATTCAGGCCCTGCGCCAGCGTATTGAAGAGAATCGGATCATCGTGGCCCAACGCCGTGGTCAAAGCCGCGCGGTCGATGTCGTTCCCGCTTATCTGGACACTATTACCGCCGACGTGAAGCTGGCGCGGCCGATGAAGATCGCCATTGACTGCGGTAACGGCGTTGCGGGCGCGGTGGCGCCGGAGCTTTATCGGCGCCTGGGGTGCGACGTGGTCGAATTGTTCACCGAGGTCGACGGGACGTTTCCGAACCACCACCCGGATCCCGCGCATCCGGAGAATCTGCAGGACCTGATTCGTTGTCTGGGTGAGACCGATGCGGAAATCGGCCTCGCGTTCGATGGCGACGGTGATCGGCTTGGTGTGGTTACAAAGGACGGGCAGATTATTTACCCGGATCGGCAGATCATGTTGTTCGCGGCGGATGTCCTCGCGCACAACCCGGGCAGCGAGATTATTTTCGACGTGAAGTGCACGCGGTTGCTCGCGCCGTGGATCCGGCAGCACGGTGGGCGGGCGACGATGTGGCGCACGGGTCACTCGCTGATCAAGGCAAAGCTCAAAGAGACGAACGCGCCATTCGCGGGGGAAATGAGCGGGCATCTGTTCTTCAACGATCGCTGGCCTGGGTTTGACGACGGGCTGTATGCAGGCGCCAGGCTGCTCGAACTCGTGAGCCGTCATGCTGACCCTTCGGCGGTCCTGAACGGTTTGCCGGCAGCGATCAACACGCCCGAGCTGCAGTTGAAAACGGCAGAGGGCGAAAACTTTTCGCTGGTCGAGCGCCTGAAGGCAGAAGGCGAATTCGCTGGCGCCCAGGAAATCATCACGATCGACGGTGTCAGGGTTGAATACGCCGATGGCTTTGGGCTCGCGCGCCCATCGAATACGACGCCGACCGTCGTCATGCGCTTTGAGGGCGACGACATGGCCGCGCTCGAGCGCATTCAGCGCTCCTTCGGTGCGCAGATCCTGAAGATCAAGCCCGACGCTCTACTGCCGTTTGCATGACCGTAAAAACCGTTCTCGTTACCGGAGGCGCTGGTTACATCGGCACTCATACGATGGTTGAGCTGCTGACCAGCGGGTACGACGTTGTGTGCCTGGACAACTTCAGCAACAGTTCGCCAGAGGCGGTCAAGCGGGTCGAGAAAATTGCGGGCAAGCGCGTCACGAGCGTAACCGGAGACGTGCGGGACCGCGAAGTGATGTCTCGCGTGTTCAAGCGCCCGATTGACGGTGTGATTCATTTTGCTGCGTTGAAGGCGGTGGGCGAATCGGTGGCGAAGCCGACCGACTACTACGGCAACAATGTCGGTGGATCGCTGGCATTACTCGAAGCGATGAACGAGCGGAAGGTTCGACGCATCGTTTTCAGCTCGTCGGCCACCGTTTACGGCGTGCCCGAGACACTACCGCTTAGCGAAGACGCACCGGTTCGTCCGATCAATCCCTATGGTCATACCAAGGCGATGGTCGAGCAGATTTTGCGCGACTGGTGTGCGGCCGACCTGACGTGCACCGCGATTGTGTTGCGCTACTTCAACCCGATCGGTGCGCATCCAAGCGGCACGATTGGCGAAGATCCACACGACGTGCCGAACAATTTGTTTCCCTTCATCGCGCAAGTCGCCATCGGCAAGCGCGACAAGCTGACCATATGGGGCGGCGATTGGGAAACGCCCGATGGCACAGGTGTGCGGGACTACCTGCACGTGGTCGACCTCGCGCGTGGGCATGTGGATGCGCTGCGCTATGGATTCGAAAACACCGGCTATCGCAATATCAATCTAGGCACGGGCCAAGGCACCAGCGTGCTGCAGATGGTCGCAGCGTTTGAGCGTGCGGCTAGTAAGAAGATCAGCTTTGCTATCGGCCCACGGCGCGCGGGTGACGTTGCTGCCTGCTGGGCCGATGGGTCCTCTGCTCAACAGCTGCTCGGGTGGCGCGCGGCGATGAGTGTTGAGCAGGCCTGCGTTGACGGATGGCGTTGGCAGCAGCAAAACCCGGACGGTTATCGCGGCCAGCGCACCGCCGGCTAAGTGGCATGACTGGGGCCATGGGCGCGCCAGTCGTCCCCTTGCGCTAGTCGCGGCGTCGAGCTACCATCTCGACCGTACTAATGGTATGGGTCACCCATATGAAAACCACTGTTGAGCTGCCTGACGATCTGCTGGTAAGAAGTCGCAACGTAGCGCGCCGTGAAGGCGCGACACTCAAGGCGTTAATTGAGGAGGGTCTGCACTTGGCGCTGCGTGCACGTGAACGAAAATCCGACGTGATGCCTCGAATCCAGCCCTTCAAAGGCGATGGCTTGACGCCTGACTTCCAGGATGCGGGGTGGGCTCAGATACGCGACGAGATTTACAGTGATCGCAGTTGACACCAACATCCTGGTGTACGCGCATCGCACCGACGCACCGTTCCATTCAATCGCCCGTACCCTTATCGACGGGCTTGCTCAAGGCGCCGGGGCATGGGCAATTCCCTGGCCTTGCGCGCATGAGTTCCTTGCAGTGGTAACCAACGTACGCATTTTCAAGACGCCCACCCCGATCGATCGCGCGTTCGCGCAGCTCCGTGCGCTCGCGAATTCTCCAGGTTTGGTATTTCTTGCCGAAAGTGACGGTTATCTGGAGCGCCTTGCAAAAGTTGCGAGTTCTGCCAAAAGTCGCGGGGGAGCGATACATGACGCTCGTGTAGCTGCAATCTGTCTGCATCATGGTGCATCAGAGTTGTGGTCGGCGGATCGGGACTTTTCCCGCTTTCCGGATTTGCGAACACGAAATCCGCTGGCGGACTAAGGGGGAATGAATTTAGTGCCTTTGGCATTTTCGGCGCCGTATTTCTCTGGAGCCCATAGCGAAGTGGACGATGCGCGATTAATACGACAAATCTTCGGCGCAATCCCACGGTGCGAATCCTGATCGTCAAGACTTCGTCGATGGGCGACGTTGTTCATGCGCTGCCGCTGGCGGCAGACATCACGCGTGCGCAAACGGATGTCACGATCGACTGGCTAGTCGAAGAAAGTTTTGCGGCGATACCCGCTATGAGCCGACATGTGGCACACGTTCATCGCGTCGCGCTGCGCCGCTGGCGCAAGCATCCATTTAATACCTCGGTGTGGCGTGAGGTTCGGCTCGCAAAAAGCGCATTACGTGCCTCGCGCTACGACCTGGTACTTGATGTGCAAGGGCTGGCAAAAAGCGCGTGGCTCGCGCGCTGGACCGAAGCGCCGGTTGCAGGTTTCGATTCTTCAACGGCGCGTGAAGGAATCGCTTCGCATTTTTATCAGCATCGATTCCAGGTGCCACGTAACCTGCATGCAATCGAGCGCTGCCGCCAATTAGGCGCGCTCGCCTTGGGCTACACGCTGGACGGCGCGCCACTATTCGGAATTGAAGCCGCGCGCGCGAGTGATGCCGCATCGGCCGCGGTGCTTCTGGTCAATGCAAGTCGCGCCACGAAGTTATGGGACGAGGATCGTTGGCTGGCCGTCGAAAGCTGGTTGGCCGACAAAAACATTCCAAGCCTTCTGTTTTGGGGAACGGCGGCCGAACAGCGACGCACCGAATTGCTCGCGGCGCGGATGCAGCGCGCAACGGCGGCGCCGCGATCGACGGTCGATTCGATTGCGTCGACACTGTCTTCGGCACCCGTTGTGATCGGGCTCGACACCGGGCTCTCGCACCTGGCCGCAGCGCTCGGCTGCCCCACCGTGGGCATCTATTGCGACTATGACCCTGCATGGGTCGGGCTTGTCGGCGATGCCTCGGCAGGCAATCGAGTCGCGAGTGTGGGCAGTGCGACGCAGGCGCCAGAAGTACGCGAAGTGATCGATGCCGTTGAGCGTGTGATGACGCGCAATCAATGAGCGCGGTGCGCGCTGCCTATACCGCGTTGATTTTTCTCGCAGCGCCGTTTGCTGCACTTTATTTGTTATGGCGTTCCAGGCGCCAGCCCGAATACCGGTCGCATTGGGCCGAACGTTTCGGCGTGGCGCGTTGGTCAACCGATCGAGCGCAGCCCTTGATCTG
The DNA here is from genome assembly GCA_013696665.1 of Burkholderiaceae bacterium. Classification (GTDB taxonomy): domain Bacteria; phylum Pseudomonadota; class Gammaproteobacteria; order Burkholderiales; family Burkholderiaceae_F; genus JACCZX01. The sequence goes on from JACCYC010000266.1 coordinate 8,382, forward strand.
GCTGCACGCTGTTTCCGTCGGCGAGACGATGGCAGCGGCACCGTTGATTGCTGCACTGGCAGATCATTACCCGGCACACAACTTTTTGCTGACGCATATGACGCCGACGGGCAGGGCGGCGGGTGCGGCTCTGTCAGCGCGGTGGCCCGGTCGAGTGGTGCAGAGCTATCTGCCGTATGACCTTCCCTACGCGGTGCGCCGCTTCCTGCGCGCATTTCAACCGCTCATCGGCATCAGCCTGGAGACCGAGGCATGGCCGAATCTGGTCGCCAGTGCCGCACAGCAAAGCGTGCCGATGGTGCTGGTGAACGCGCGCTTGTCCGAAGCCTCTTATCGCGCATCGCTTCCCTACGCATCGCTGATGCGCGAGACCGCCGCTCGATTTTCAATCGTGCTCGCACAGAGCGATGCAGACGCAGCGCGCATCCGAAAAGTCGGAGCCCCGTGTGTGGAGTCGGTCGGCAACATGAAGTTCGACTTCACGCCAGATCCCGCGATGGTGGAACGGGGGCGTGTATGGCGCAGTTCGCTCGCTGGGCGACCCGTGCTGCTTTTCGCCAGCACGCGCGAGGGGGAAGAGGCCATGTTGCTGACAGCATTGCCGCAAAATTTATGCAGTCGCACCACCGTGATCATCGTGCCGCGCCATCCACAGCGCTTTGACGATGTCGCACGTTTGATCGAAGCGCACGGCACGCCGTTCGTGCGCTGCTCGCAACCCGACTTCGAATCGAGGTCAGACGCTGCGTTCTTTCTGGGCGATTCGATGGGCGAGATGCCGATGTACTACACCGCCGCCGAGGTTGCGTTCATCGGCGGCAGCCTGCTGGAATTGGGTGGCCAGAACCTGATCGAGGCGTGTGCGGTTGGGACCCCGGTGGTGGTGGGTCCGCACACTTTCAACTTCGCGCAGGCCACCGAAGATGCGATCGACGCGGGTGCCGCGGTCCGTGCAAGCACCGCGGCAGAGGCCATCGCGACGATGACGGACATTGCGGATTCGCCCCTGCGGCGTCAGCGCATGAGTGAAGCGGCATCGCGTTTTGCTGCTGCGCATCGCGGCGCGACGGCCCGAACGCTAGAGCGACTGACGCCTTTTATCGACGCGGCGTCTGCGTCGCGGGCGGCGGCGGGGTCCGCGTTGCCGGCAGTGTCGGCTCGGTAGTGCTGGGCGTTGGCACGGCGCTGCCAGGCACGCGATTCGTCGGTGCACGCGGAGCTGGCGTTGGCGGAACGGGCGCCGGCAAATTCACTGCAGGCGGGCTCGCGCGTGAAGGCTGGCGAATGTTGACTGCAGGCAGCGCCGGAATAGTGATGGGTTCGGCCGGATCGAGCAATGCATTGACGGCTGCGATGTCTTCTTCGCCAAGCGATCCTCCGGCAGCCTTCAGGCGCAGGCCCGATAACAGAAAATCGTAGCGCGCTCGCTTGAGATCACGCTGGGTCTGCACGAGCTGCGTTGTTGCATTTAACACGTCGAGCTGAATCCGGACCCCGACTTCATAGCCGAGTTGCGTCGATTCGAGCTGGGTGCGCGCCGACACTTCGGCCGACTCGAGAGCCGTTACCTGCGCCAGCCCAAAATTGACGCCGGTGTACGCATCGCGCGCTGCGTTGGCCGCGTTCCGGCGCGACGACTCGAGGTCGAAATTGGAACGGTCCTGCAAAGCGAGCGCCTCACGAACGCGGCTTTGAATAAGTCCCCCGGTGTAGATCGGCACATTGAGCTGAACGCCGATCGACCCGCTGTTAATGCGCGGATTCAGGTCGCTGTTTTGCGTGCCATTGAACTTGTTCATGTTGTACCCGCTGACGACATCCACCGTCGGCTTGTAGGCATCGCGCTGGCGCTGGATCTCCCGGGTTGCAATCTCATACGCCGAGCGCGCAATCTGTACCGAATAACTGCCTGTCTCGGCGGCGCGCACCCACGCGTTGATGTCCTGCGGCGTCGGCGCCATCAGTGTCGGCCGCTCGCGCAGCGGCGATAGCGTGTCGGGCTCGCGCGCGATGATGGTCTGTAGCTCGCTGCGGCGGACCAGCAACGCGCCGAGTGCGACTTGTTCCTGCGCCGTGATCTGATCAAATCGCGCCTGCGCTTCGTTGGTATCGATGATCGTCTTGGTTCCCACCTCAAACTCGCGCTTCGCTTGCTGCAGCTGTTCGCCGGTGGCTTGCTTCGATGCAACCAAGGCAATCAGTTGATCGCGCGCAGCGAGCACGTTGAAATATGCGGTTGCAACCCGCAGTGCGAGTTCCTGCTGCGACTGTGCCAGCTGTGCTTCGCTCTGCAGCACCGTCAGCCGCGCCTGGTCGAGCGCGGTCAGGTTCTGTGGGCGATAAACCGGCACGGTAAGGTTCAGCCCGGCGCCATAAACGCTGTAGTTGCTGCTGCTACTGCCGACTTCGGGGATGGATGACCGGTAAAGGTTGTAGTCGTAGCGTCCAGTGGCTCCCAGTGTCGGAAGCAACGCGGAGCGCGCCTGCGGCACGCGCTCCTGCGTCGCCAGTTGTAGCGCACGCGCCGATGCCAGGATGGCGTCATTGGAAAGCGCTTCACGATAAAGGCTGAGGAGATCGTTGCGTACGCCCGCGGTCCCAACTTCGGCTGCGGTGCGTGAATCCTTCGGCTGCTGCGGTTGGCCCCAGGCGCTCGTCACCGGCGTGAACAGCAGTGCCAGACTGCTGATCGATGCGGCCAGCTGGCGCAGCGCCGGGGTTTTTCTTGTTGTCATTGCAAACTCCAATTAATACGTCGGCATTGCCGTATCGACCTGGCGCGCCCACGCATCGAGGCCACCCGTTAAATTGAAAACGCTGGCAAACCCATGACGTTCCAGAAACATGGCGACGTGCATGCTGCGGCCGCCATGGTGACAGATACACACGACATCGCGCGCGCGACCCAACGTACTCATTTGCTGTGGAACCGCCTGCATCGGCACAAACTCAGAACCCTCGATGCGACAGCGCTCGTATTCCCAGGGCTCGCGCACGTCGAGCAGCAGCGGCTTCTCGCGCGCTTCATCGGCGAGCCACGCAGCCAGTTCCGGTGCCGACAGCTGCTTCATCAAAACTTGAAGGTCGACGGACGTTCGGCATGCGCCAGTGGTTTCACATGGGTTTCGAACAGGTTCACGCTGTCGAATGCGTTGTCTGTGATGCGCGTGATGATCTGCGCCACCATTGCAGGCTCGTGGCCGACGATTGCGGCGAGGCGGCCCCCCACCTTCAGTTGACCGGTCAGCGATGTGGGAACGACCGGCAACGAGCCGGTTGCGATGATCACGTCATAAGGCGCATCGTCGGCAAACCCGCGTGATGCATCGGCGAGCTTGACCCGCACGTTATGTACGCCGGCACGGCGCAAATTGTCTTCGCCGAACGCCCTCAGCCTGGGTTCGAGCTCCACCGACACGACATCGTCTGCCTTGTGCGCCAGCAGCGCAGCGAAATATCCCGAGCCAGTCCCAATTTCAAGCACGCGGTCATGTGCATGGATCGCAAGCTCCTGCAGGATTCTTGCTTCCAGCTTCGGTGCCCACATCAATTCCCCACTGTCAAAATCGCCGATTCGCAGCGGAATTTCCATGTCGGCGAACGCCAGCGCTCGGTACGCAGGCGGACAGAAGTCCTCGCGTTTGACGACGAACAGCAGGTCGAGCACCGACTGGTCCAGCACGTCCCAGGTCCGCACCTGCTGCTCGACCATGTTGTAGCGCGCCTTCTCCATGTCTAACCCGCTGTGCATCAGTCGCTCGCTTCAATGGCGATCAGGCAGCGGAAAGTTTATCAGCGGCAGTGCAGCGCGCCTCTCGATGTAATTGCATTCCGCGCCACGATAACTGCTGTTCGTCGCATCACGCTGCGATATGGCAAGCTCGCATCGATGAAACCTGTGATTCCGAATGTGCTGACAATTGCCGGCGTCGATCCGTCCGGCGGAGCCGGAGTGATTGCGGACATCAAGGCGATCAGTGCGCAGGGCGCGTACGCGTGCGCCGTAGTGGCAGCGCTCACGGCCCAGAATACGAAAGGGGTTGACGCTGTGTTGACGATCGACCCGTCGTTCGTAGCTAGACAGCTCGAAACGTTGTATGCCGATGTTCGCATTGACGCTTTAAAGATCGGCATGCTCGGACAAGCCGCGGTGATCGAGGTGGTGGCCGATCGGCTCGCCCGGCACGACACTCCCCACCGAGTGCTGGACCCCGTGATGGTGGCCAAAAGTGGTGATGCGCTGCTTGAAAAAACCGCAATCGGTGCGTTGCGCGAATCGCTTTTGCCACTCGCGACCATCATCACGCCCAATCTGCCGGAAGCGGGTGTGCTGCTTGAAGCGCGGGCCGTTGAGACGATCAAGGAAATGTATCGTGTCGCCGAGCGGCTGCGTGAGCTCTTGCCATCAAGCGGCGCCCGATGGGTCTACCTGAAGGGCGGTCACCTGCCTGCCGGTGACGCGCTCGACCTGCTGACCGACGGTGACCGCATGATCGAGCTCAACATAGCGCGGGTCGACACCAAGAATACGCACGGCACCGGCTGCACGCTATCGGCGGCACTGGCGGCGCTGCTGCCGCAGTCGGGAGACGTCCCCGAAGCGGCGCGCCGGGCTAAGGCCTACGTAACCGAAGCACTGCGTTATGCGGATCAGCTGTCGGTGGGGGGCGGGCACGGGCCGGTTCACCACTTCCATGCCATGTGGCGCCCGCGCGTGACATAATGCGCGCCCTCGGCGGATTAGCTCAGCTGGTTAGAGCAGCGGAATCATAATCCGTTTGTCCGGGGTTCGAGTCCCTGATCCGCCACCAAGAATCTTCTATGCGAACGCTTGCCGCCCTGATAGTCGTGAGCTTTGCGCTGGCCGCCGCAGCCCTGTCCGGATGCGCGTCGTCGAACCGTTTGTCAGACGGCTCGATGATTGGCGTGATGACGACGCAGCAGCTGCCACTGGTCACCATTGACAACAAGGCCTATCGGCTGGCGCCCGGCGCGCGCATCGTTGGAGCTACCAATTCGAGCGTGACTCCGAACCAGGTACCGGCCAACAGCAAGGTGCGTTACCGCGTGGACGCCGCGGGGCTTGTAACGCACGTCTGGTTGTTGCCCGCCGACCGCTAGGCCGGGCACGTGTTCCTGGGCCAAGCTTCCCGCGCCCCGATCAAATTGTGACTGCGCAGAAGCTCTACATCCGCACGTTCGGTTGTCAGATGAACGAGTACGACTCGGACAAGATGGCCGACGTGCTGAATGCGTCCGATGGTCTGGTCCAGACCGATGACCCAGCTGCGGCCGACGTCATCCTGTTCAACACCTGCTCCGTTCGAGAAAAAGCCCAGGAGAAAGTTTTTTCCGATCTGGGGCGGGTCAAGCATTTAAAGCAGAGCAATCCCGATGTGCTGATTGGCGTCGGCGGCTGTGTCGCGAGTCAGGAAGGCGCGGCAATCGTGGCGCGCGCGCCTTACGTCGATGTCGTATTCGGGCCGCAGACTTTGCACCGGCTGCCCGAATTGATTCGAGCGCGGCGAGCAAGTGGCCGCCCGCAGGTCGACATCTCCTTTCCTGAGATCGAGAAGTTCGACCACCTGCCGCTGCCCCGTGTCACCAGTGCCAGCGCATCGGTGTCGATCATGGAAGGGTGCAGCAAATACTGCAGCTTCTGTGTCGTGCCTTACACGCGCGGCGATGAGTTCTCGCGTCCGCTCGACGATGTGCTCGTCGAGGTCGCCGATCTCGCCAACCAGGGCATCAAGGAAGTCACGCTGCTTGGGCAGAACGTGAACGCGTACCGCGCCGGCGACGACGATTTTGCGAGCCTGCTCGAATATGTTGCCGCAATTCCAGGCGTCGAGCGGATCCGCTACACAACCTCGCACCCGAAGGAGTTCACGCAGCGCCTGATCGACGTGTACGGTCGCTTGCCGAAGCTGGTTGATCATCTGCATCTTCCGGTGCAGTCCGGCAGCGATCGGGTGCTGGCTCGCATGAAGCGCGGCTACAGCGTGATCGAGTACAAGTCGATCGTGCGACGGTTGCGGAAAGTCCGTCCAAACATTTCGATGTCGACTGATTTCATCGTTGGATTTCCCGGCGAGAGCGAAGACGACTTTGAACAGACAATTCGCTTGATTCAGGATGTGCAGTTCGATGCAAGCTTCAGTTTTGTGTACAGCAGGCGCCCTGGCACTCCGGCTGCGGACTTCGACGATGAAACCCCGCAGGCAACCAAACTGGCGCGGCTTGCGCGGTTGCAGGCGGCCATCGAAGTCAACGCGGGCCGCTTAGCCGATGCGATGGTGGGCACGACGCAGCGGGTGCTGGTTGAAGGCTCTTCCAGGAACGGGTTGAAGGGAAATTCGGGCGAGCTGATGGGCCGTACCGAAAACAATCGAATCGTCAATTTCGCCGGCGCTGCCCGCGCGCGCGAACTCGTGGGGCAAATGATCGATGTTCGGGTGACGCAAGCGTTGCATTACACCCTGCGGGGGGAACTTCTGGAGCACGCGCCGATCCTGACAGTGTGCGACGAACAGCCGTTCGGCGCGACGAAATGCGCTCAATGAAAGAGGTCGCGCGCTACGATCAGCGTCGCTTTGAGTGCCCGGTTCGGGGCTTGCGACGCCTGACGGCTCCCATGATTGCAAGGAGATCACCGTGATGAATTTTCAGACGACGCGCGCCACGTTGACATTGGGTGCCGTTGACTTGGCAACTGCGAAGTTTGCGGCCTCCGTAACCGTCGTGGTGACGGCATTGGGGCTATCCGCGTGTGCCACAACACCGGCTGGCGGCGATGCCAGGGCTGCCGCGGCGCCGGCCCGCACCGATATCTCCGCAATGCCGACAGCAGCGCCGTCTGCGACGCCATTGCCCACGGCCCCCGCAGCAGCAGGCGCGCCCGGTGCCCGCCCAGCGGCGCCAACCGCTGCGGCCTCCGCAGCGACGCCTCCTGCCCCGCCGGGTAGTCCGCGCCCGTTCGCTGAGGTGATCAAGGACGCGAAGCAGCTGCCAGGATTGTTTCCGATCTGGCAGAAGGACGAGCGCACCTGGATCGAGATCCCAGCGGACCAACTGGACAAGCCGTTCTTTCTGTCGATCAACATGACCCGCGGAATTGGCGAGCGGATGTTGTTTGCCGGGTTGATGGGTTCGACCTCGTACGGGACCGGCGGCGAATACGTGGGCCAGTTTCGCAAGGCGGGCGGCAACGTTCAGTTGTTGGCGAAGAACACGACGTTCATCGCGCGTCCGGGCTCACCCGAAGAGCGCGCTGTAAAGAACGGTTTTTCCGACAGCCTTCTGGGCTCGGCGCCGATTGCAAGCGCGCCTCATCCAGAGCGCAAATCGATTTTGATCGATGCCAATGCGCTGTTGATGACCGACATGCCGCGCGCGTCGCATGCAATCGAACTGGCGTATCGCAATTCGTTTCATTTCGACTCCCGCAACTCTTTTATTCAGTCCGTCAAGACGGACGACCAGCGCACCGTCTTCGACGTGACCGCGCACTACGCGCAGCCGCGCATACCGGTCCGCGCACCTCCACCGACCGTTCCAGGCGCAATGCCGTCGCCGTTCTATCCGCCGCCGGTCGTGCTTGAAGATCCCCGCAGCATGTTCCTGGGATTTCTCTATACGTTTGCAAAGCTGCCTGAAAACCCGATGCGGCCGCGGCTCGCGGACTCGCGCATTGGACATTTCGGCACCGCCAAGGTTAATTTCAGCGACGATTCGAAGTTCCTGCCGGTCCGCTGGTACGTACAACGCTGGCGTCTCGAGAAGAAAGATGAGAATGCGGAAGTTTCCGAGGTGGTCAAGCCCATCACGTTTTATCTCGGCAACGAAATTCCGGAGAAGTACCGCGAGCCGATTCGTCAGGGCATTCTCGAATGGAACAAGGGCTTCGAGCGCATTGGCCTGAAGAACGCGATCGTCGTCAAGGAACAACCGGCTGATGCCGACTACGACCTTGGCGAGACGCAGTATTCGTCGGTGCGCTGGATGGCGACCGCAGCCCCGTCATTTGGCGCGATCGGTCCTTCGCAGGTGGATCCACGCACCGGCGAGATCCTCGACGCCGATATCGGTTGGGACGCCAGCCAGGTGCGCAATGTGCGCGCGTTGAAAACCGAAAGCGTGGTCACCTATTCGCCAATGTATGACCCGGTGTCTGGCGAACTCAGCGCTGCCCACGGCGCGCATGCAGGCGGCCATGACCGCTTCTGCGTGCACTTTGATCATGCAGCGCGCGAGGTAGGTTTCGCGTTGGCACTTCTCGAGGCGCGTGGCGAACTCGATCCAGACAGTCCGGAAGCCGATCAGTTGGTGGCCGATTTCCTGAAGGATGTGACGATGCACGAAGTCGGCCACACGCTGGGGCTGCGCCATAACTTTCGCGCGTCGACCGCGGTCAGCCTGCAGCAGGCGTCGGACAAGTCGTATGCGGAGAAAAACGGGCTGACTGGGTCGGTGATGGAATACACGCCAGTCAATATCGCGCTCAAGGGCGAAAAGCAGGGCGCGTACTTCACTCCGACGCTCGGCGCCTATGACTATTGGGCAATCGAGTATGCGTACAAGCCCTTCACAGCCGAGCAGGAAAACGCCGAGCTCGCAAAAATCGCAGCGCGTGCCAACGAGCCGCAGTTGGCATTTGCGACCGACGAGGATATCGGTGTTGCGATCGATCCGACGGTCAACCAGGGTGACCTCGGCAGCGACCCGCTGACGTTTTTCAGGCGTCGTATGCAGTTGTCGCAGGAATTGTGGCAACGGTTGGAACAGCGCCCGCTCGCCAGTGGTGAGAGCTACTCGGTGTTGCGCCGTCGATTCCTCGCCGGGTTTACGCAAATGGGTTACGCGATGGGAACGGCCGCCAAGTACGTCGGGGGCTCCGAGTTGGTCAATGACTATGCCGGCAGTTCTCGGATGCCGGTGACGCCGATCGACGCTGCCAAGCAGCGTGAGGCACTGTCGATCATCGCTGATGGCCTGTTGCGCAGCGACAGCTTCAAGGTGTCGCCAGATTTCCTGCGCAAGCTGGTCACTGACCGCCTCGAGCGCGACTCGATGTATCTGAGTGGCAACTTTGTTGCCACCGGCACTCCGTTCGAGCTCAACCTTCCGGATCGTGTCCTGACGGTGCAGCGGGATGTGCTCAATCGCCTGATGAGCCCGGTGGTTGCTCGACGTGTCGTGGAAAACGGCGGACGCATCTCGGTGCAGCGTGCAAAAAAAGCCGAGGCGTTTACGCTCTCCGAACTTTATGGAACTGTTCAGCGTTCGATCTGGGAAGAAGCGCGAGTGGGTACCGACAGCGATGTAATGCGACGCAATTTGCAGCGCGAACATCTGCGGCGCTTAACAGGCGGATTGCTCGGGTCGTCGGGAGGTTACCCGGCCGATGCGCGCGCGTTGATGCGGCGCGACGCTCGGCAGTTGCGAGACTGGCTGGCGTCGGCCGCAGGCAAGTCTGGACTGAACGCCGAATCGCGCGCGCACTATTCGGAAGCGTCCGAAACGCTGAGCGAAGTTTTGAAAGCACCGATCGTGCGCTCGGGCGTCTAGTTGGCGAAACGCGCGTCGGCAGCCCGGAAGATCCTCAGGTTTGCGGCCGACGCGGACAACGCCGAACTCGCGAACCTGACGGGGGCGCTGGATGCGAACCTGAGACAGGTCGAGACCGAACTCGACGTTTCGATTGGCCGCCGCGGCCATCAATTTCGCATTGAAGGCGCGTCGGAGAACGCGCAGGCCACGATCGCAGTGCTCGAGTTCATGCTCGGACACGCGCGCAAGACCAAGCGCGCAGTGTCGATCGACGACATCCAACTCTATTTCGTGGAGCAACGCGGGCAGCGCCACGTGCAACGCGACCCGTCAAGCGTCGATGTGCCCGATGCAGGCGCGGCGGCCGGCGGCGCATCGCTGCCCCAACTGCTGACCCGGCGAGCCGACTTACGCGGCCGTACACCGCGGCAGCGCGACTACATCGAGGCGATCCTCGCGCATGACATCACGCTCGGCATCGGCCCGGCGGGGACCGGGAAGACCTATCTGGCGGTTGCTGCTGCGGTCGACGCGCTCGAGCGCGATGTGGTCAAGCGCATCGTATTGACACGGCCCGCCGTCGAGGCAGGTGAGCGGCTGGGGTTTCTGCCGGGGGACCTGGCGCAGAAAGTCGATCCCTATCTGCGGCCGTTGTACGACGCGTTGTTCGATCTGCTTGGGTTTGACAAGACGCAGCGTCTGCTCGAACGGCAGACGATTGAAATCGCGCCGCTCGCTTATATGCGTGGCCGCACGCTGAACCAGTCGTTCGTTATCCTGGACGAAGCGCAGAACACGACGCGCGAGCAGATGAAGATGTTTTTGACGCGCATTGGCTTTGGCTCGAAGGCGGTGGTTACCGGAGACGTCACGCAAATGGATCTGCCGCGTGGAACAACCAGCGGGCTGATCGAAGCGCAGCATGTGCTGGCCGACGTGCGCGGCATTGCGTTTACCTATTTCACTGCGGCCGACGTTGTGCGGCATCCGCTGGTCGGCCGCATCGTTGAAGCGTACGAAGCCGCTGAGGAACGCGCGCAGGCCGCCGAAGTGGCGCGGCCAGCGCCTGCGCTGGTGAGCGCCGCAGCTCGCCGTCGCGCGAGCTAGCGGCGCGCGCAGGTACGCGTGCCCTCGCTGCAACTGTCGATTCAAAAGCTTTCAGCAATCGGGATTCCGGTGCGCGCCACCCTCAAGCGATGGGTTCTAGCAGCGCTGGAGCGCGACGCGGCGCTGACACTGCGGTTTGTCGACACGCGCGAGGGACGTCGATTAAACCGCGAATTTCGTCGCAAGGACTATGCGACCGATATCCTGACGTTTCCCTATTCGACGCAGCCGATAGTGATCGCCGACATCGTCGTATGTCTACCCGCTGTCCAGCGCGAGGCGCGCCTGCGGGGTCGGCCACCTAGAGAACACCTTGCCCATCTGATTGTGCACGCCACGCTGCACGCGCACGGGTACCACCATGGCTCGACTCGTGATGCGCGGGCCATGGAAAAGCGAGAGGTGCAAGTTATGAAGGCGCTCGGAAAGCCCGATCCCTACGGCTAGTCACGCCTTAAACGGCGAGTTATTGTCAAACACAGGTCGTGTATTCTGGATTTTGTCTCAACTTTGGAATGCAGTCGGCTCGCCGGTTGTTTTCCGATACGAATGTCAGAACCTCCGCCGGCCCGATCACCTCTTTTACAGACCCATAAGAGCCTGCTTGAACGCCTGAGCGCCTTCATTTTCCGCGAGCCTGAAAATCGCGTTGAACTGCTTGAAGCGCTGCATAACGCGCACGAACGCGATCTGCTCGACGCAGATGCCCTGTCAATGATCGAGGGCGTGCTGCAGGTTTCGGAACTGCGAGCCCGCGACCTGATGATTTCCGCGTCGCAAATGGATGTGATCGACATCGCCGACGCGCCGTCGAGCTGGATTCCGTTCGTGATACGAACCGCTCATTCGCGCTACCCGGTGATCGATGGAAGCCGCGATCAGGTGGTTGGCATCCTTCTGGCAAAAGACCTGTTGCGCTATTACGCCGAACCCGATTTCGACCTGCGCGCGAGCTTGCGCCCAGCGGTGTTCATCCCGGAGAGCAAGCCGCTGAATGTCCTGCTGCGCGATTTTCGAGCCTACCGCAACCACATTGCGATCGTCGTCAACGAGTTCGGAGGTGTCGCGGGCCTGATCACCATCGAGGATGTGCTGCAGCAGATCGTCGGTGAGATCGAAGACGAGCACGGGCGTGACGAAGATAACGATGCAATCATTTCGGAAGGCGAGGGGCGCTATCGCGTCGAAGCCCTGACCGAGATTGCACAGTTCAACGCGAGTTTCAACACCTCGCTGTCGGATGCGTCGTTCGACACGATTGGCGGGTTGCTGACGGAACAATTTGGCCGTGTGCCTCGGCGCGGCGACTCCGTCGTGCTCGACGATCTTCGGTTTGAGGTTCTGCGCGCGGATGCGCGTACACCGCATCTGTTTCTGGTATCGCGTTTGCCCAAGCGATCCGTTGTCGAGGAATTCGCAGGCGCCCACGAACAGCGACACCCCGCCTGATCCGTCCAAAGTCAGGGGCCCAGGGTTACGACGCAGCGTGCCATCGCGCGCCGTCAGCAATTCAATTCTTATGAAACAACTTAGTTACCAGCCCGTAGTGGCGACACTGCTGGCGGCACTCGCAGGGGCGGTGCACGCATGTTCGTTTGCTCCATGGAATCAGCCGTGGGTCCAGGTGCTCGCTCTAGCTGCGCTTTTCGCACTCGAAGGCCGCTCTCTGTCTGCCAAGGCGTCGGCGGGGCTGGGTTTCGCGTTCGGGCTTGGCTGGTTCGGAGTGGGTATCTCGTGGGTTTACATCAGCATGCATGTCTACGGGCAGATGCCGATGGCGCTTGCAGCCGCGGCGACTGCAGCGTTCTGTGCTTACCTGGCAATTTATCCGGCGGCCGCGCTGGGGCTCGCGCGCAAAATCTTCCCGGGCCCGCTCGCGCGGCTCACGCTGGGGCTGCCGGCGTTATGGATGATTTCCGAATGGCTGCGCGGCACGCTGTTCACCGGTTTTCCCTGGGTTGCGGGCGGCTACGCGCATACCGATGGCCCCTTGGCCGGCTGGGCACCGACGCTTGGCATGTATGGCATTACGCTGATCGCCGCGTTGCTGGGCGGAGCGATTGCGTTGCTCACCCTTTCTGACCGCGCACCCCGCAGGCGTCGGTTAGCCGGCTTAACGGGCATGTTGCTACTGGGCGTGGGCGGCGGATGGCTGGGCGGCACACTGGCGTGGACGCATCCTGCCGGTACGCCGATCAGTGTGCGGCTGGTACAGGCCAATATTGCGCAGGAGTTGAAGTTCGAACCCAATGGCATCGCGCGCGCGTTTGAGGCGCACTGGAAGCTGATGCAGGGTCCCCGCGTTGACCT
>JACCYC010000287.1 GCA_013696665.1 Burkholderiaceae bacterium
AGCGCGTCTCTTCCGAGCAGTCGAGATTGGGAATCCACTTCGCGATCTGATCGCGCGACAAAAATTCGGCGTCGATGCCGTTCAGTCGCATCGCGTTGCCGCGGCGCATCGCTGCATCCATGTCGGCGGGCGAATGCACCAGGTTCAGCACCCCGCGCGCGCTGTACATCACGTTGAAGTTCAGTTGCTGCGACAGCCGCTCCCATAACTTCAGCGAGTATTCGTAGAAGTGTGCGTTCGAGTCGAGGTGATAGTTCGAGCGCACGATCGTCGTATTCCGCCCGGTATTGCCGCCGCCGAGCCAGCCTTTTTCAAGTACGGCGATATTGCGTAGCCCGTGCTCTTTGGCAAGGTAGTACGCCGTCGCCAGGCCGTGCCCTCCTCCGCCGATGATCACTGCGTCGTAATGCTTTCTGGGCGGCGGACTGCGCCATGCCAGCGGCCAGTTTTCGTGAAAACTGAGCGCGTTGCGGGCGAGGGAGAAGATCGAGTACTTCATCGTGGGCGAGCGGGCGCCATTGTTGGGCATCGCGGGCCGGGTGTCACGGCCGAGGGCGTGCCATTAGCCAGGCTGCTGCTCTGATGCACAATGGCTTATCCCGCGCACGAGCCGTTGCAGCTCGATCGAAATCCCCTCTACGATGGCGCGGGACAGAGCGGCAATCGGCGGCAAAACGGAGACAGAAGATGAAGACTATGAACCTTTGGCAAAAGCTTGCGGCGATCGCCGCGGGCGTAGTCGGCCTCGCAACGATGGGCGGCGCCTGGGCGCAGCCGGTCGACACGATGGCGAGCATCAAGCAAAAAGGCAAGATGGTGGTCGGCGTCAAGGCCGATTACAAACCGTTCGGCTATCTCGATCCGTCGGGCAAGATCGTCGGTCTCGAGATCGATCTGGTCAACGATGTGGCCAAGCGGCTGGGAGTAACAGTTGAGCTGGTGCCAGTCGTTGCGGCCAACCGGATGGAATTTCTGAAGCAGGGCCGTATCGACATGATGATCGCGACGATGGCGTATCGGCCGGACCGCGCTGAAGTTGTGGCGATCCCGCAGCCGTTTTATTACGCAGGCGCCGCCAACGTGTTCGCGAAGAAAAGCGCCGGGCTGAAAACCTGGGCAGACTTGAAAGGCAAGCCGGTATGCGGCGTGCAGGGTGCGTATTACAACCGTCGTACCGGTGAAGAGTTCGGTGCGAACCTGGTCGTGTTCAAAGGCGTGACCGAGGCTTTGAGCGCGCTCGAAGGCGGCAATTGCGTGGGCATGGTGTTCGACACGACATTTTTCGCCGGCATCATGGGCGATGCGAAGTGGTCGGACTACGCGATGGTGCTGCCGTCGATCGATCCGGAGCCGTGGGGCATCGGCGTACGCAAGGAAGATGCGAAGTTCGCTGCCTACATTAGCGACCTGACCAAGGAATGGCACAAAACAGGCTTCATCATGGAGCTTGAAAAGAAGTGGGGAATTCCGCAGTCTCCATTTTTGGTCGAACAACAAGCCAAGGCGAAGTAGAAACCTGGGCGAGCGACGTCGAGTGCGCCTCGCCCGCACTCGACGTTGCCTTTGACCGTGGACGATATTGCGGCGTGGTTTCAATGGCTGCATCAGGCCACCGGCATCAAGCTGACGATCTTCTACGACAGCTATGACACCAAGCGCTTCCTGCAGGGCTTCGCGACCACTCTCAAACTGGCGACGTATTGCCTGGTTCTGAGCGTTGCGCTCGGCGCGCTGCTGGCCGGGCTGTACGGCTCTCGAATCGCGCTGGTGCGGCGCGCGGTCAACGGCTTCGTGCAGCTGTTTCGCAATACTCCGCCACTGGTACAGCTTTACTTTTTCTACTTTGCACTCGGACCGGTGCTGCCGAAGATCGACGGGCAGCCGCTGCTCGGCTCCTTCGGCTGGGCACTCGTTTCGTTGACGCTGCTCGAAGCCGCGTTCGCAGCCGAAATATTTCGCGCCGGCATCGAAGCGGTGCCGAAGGCGACGATAGAGGCCGCGCAAGCATTGGGCTATTCGCGCTGGCAGGTGTATCGCCGCGTGGTGCTGCCGCTCGCAGTGCGCGTGACAATGCCGGCGATGACCAACAATCTGGTGAATCTGGTGAAGACCACGACGCTGGCGTATGCGATCGCGGTGCCCGAGCTGGTCTACATGTCGGCGCAGATCTGGTCTGAGCAGGTCAACGTGCCCGAGATGATGGTGGTGTTGCTGGTGTCGTATGTTGCGATGGTCGGCATCATCAATCAGGTGATGCATCGGCTTGAAGTGCGGTTGCGCGTTCCGGGATTCGGCCAATGAACGATTCGCGGTTTGCCGTGCTGCTGCCGCTGCGTCTGCCCGCGCCGATCGGCGATCGTTCGAGCGGCGGTGTTCTTTTTTCAGCGCAGGTCGGCATGATTCTGATTGCGGTGCTTGCGACCTCGCTCGCAATGGCTCAAGCACAGGGCGCCGCAAAGCCTGGCGTGATCGATCTGCTGATCAAATGGACGCCGCTCCTCGCCAAAGGATTCTTTTTCAACTTATTGATCAGCGTCTGCGCGATGGCTCTCGGCACTGCGGCCGGCGTGCTGCTCGGGATGGCGCGGATTTCTCTGCTTGGCCCCGTGCGCAGCGGATCGTGGTTGGTCGTGCAGTTCTTCCGCAATGCGCCCTGGCTGGTGCTGTTGTTCTTTGTGATGTTCATGCTGCCTTTCGAATTTCGCATCGGCACGACCGTTGTTCCTTTTCCGGACTGGATCAAAGTGACACTCGGGCTGGCGCTGCCGATCATGGCGAATATCGCCGAGATCGTGCGCGGTGCCGTGCAGTCGATCCCGACCGGACAATGGGAAGCGGCCCGCTCACTGGCGTTCTCGCGCAGCGAGACGCTGTGGAAAATCATCCTGCCCCAGTGCATCAAGCGCATGCTGCCGCCGTGGATGAACTGGTATGCGATCCTGACGATGGCCACTCCGCTGGCATCGCTCATCGGCGTCGCTGAAGTGATGACGGTGACCGGACGCATTACCAGCGCCGAGGGCCGCACCGATCTGTTGATCCCGATTTACAGCTATGTGCTCGTGTGGTTCTTCCTGTACTGCTACCCGATCGCGGCGTGGACGCGGCGACTGGAAACGCGTTACGCGGAACGATGATGAGCGCCCTTGAAGCTCCAATCGAAACTCCGATCGTTCGCATTGTCGACGTGCACAAGTCGTTCGGCGCGGTCGAGGTGTTGAAGGGCGTCACGCTCGCGGTGACGAAGGGCGAAGCGGTGTGCATCATCGGGCCATCGGGTTCGGGTAAATCGACCTTGCTCCGCTGCATCAACGGGCTGATTGCAGTGGATCGCGGTGAGGTCTACGTCGGCCCGCATGCCGTGCACACTCTGCGCACGGATTCAGAAATGGTCGCGCTGCGCAAGGACGTGTCGATCGTGTTTCAGCAGTACAACCTGTTCCCGCACAAGACTGCCTTGCAGAACCTGATGATGGCGCCGGTTCAGGTACTGAAGCAGCCGGCAGCGGAGGTTGAAGAGCGCGCGTATGCGCTGCTCAAGAAAGTGCGGCTTGCCGGCAAGGAGCACAGCTATCCGGGTGAGTTGTCGGGCGGTCAGCAGCAGCGGGTCGCGATTGCGCGCGCGCTGGCGATGCGTCCCTCGGTGATGTTGTTCGACGAAGTGACCGCGGCGCTCGATCCGGAAACGGTGAAGGAAGTGCTGCTGACGATCCGTCAGTTGGTCGAGGAAGGCATGACGTCGATCCTGGTGACGCACGAGATGGCATTCGCGCGCGAAATCGCCAACCACGTGTACTTCACCGATGCCGGCGTCATCGTCGAAGACGGGCCGCCGGCGCAATTGTTCGGTAATCCGCAAAGGGAACGCACCCGCGAGTTCCTCCGGCAGATTCTGTGAGGTCCCACGTGCAAGTTGCCGTGATCGGCGGCGGGGTTGTCGGGGCGAGCGTTCTCTATCACCTCACCAAGGCGGGCTGGACCGACGTGGTGCTGATCGAGCGCGATGAACTCACGTCGGGCTCGACGTGGCATGCGGCCGGCGGCATGCACACACTGAATGGCGACCCCAACGTCGCCAAGCTGCAGCAGTACACGATCAAGCTGTATCAGGATCTCGAGGCCGAGTCCGGGCAATCGTGCGGCATCCACATCACCGGCGGCATCGATCTCGCGGGAACGCGCGAGCGGATGGATTTCCTGAAGCTTGCGGTGGCGCGCGGCCGCTACCTTGGACTCGACATGGAACTCGTGACGGTCGACGAGGCCGCGCGACTTTTTCCGCTGATGGAGAAAAAACATTTTGTCGGCGCGCTGTTCAACCCGCTCGAAGGCCACGTCGATCCCGCGGGTGTCACACAGGCGTATGCGAAGGCGGCGCGCAACCGCGGTGCCGAGGTGTACCGCTTCAATCGCATGCTCGAACTCGTGGCACGCATCGACGGCCACTGGGACGTAATCACCGAAAAGGGCACGCTCGTCGCACAGCACGTGGTGAACGCGGCCGGCTTGTGGGCGCGCGAAGTGGGACGCATGACCGGACTCGAACTACCCGTGCTAGCAATGGAGCACCACTACCTCGTCACCGGCGAAATTCCCGAAGTCGCCGCCTCCGCGACGGAGATGCTGCACGTCATCGATTTCGAAGGCGAGATCTACATGCGGCAGGAAGGCCGCGGCATGCTGATTGGCACGTACGAAAAAGCTGGCGTGCCGTGGGCCGTGCGCGAGACGCCGTGGAATTTCACGCACGAGCTGCTGCCGCCCGACTTGGATCGCATCGCGCCGAGTCTAGAAGTGGGCTTCGCACATTTCCCTGCACTGGAGAACGCCGGAATCAAGCTCGTCGTCAACGGTCCGTTCACGTTTTCGCCCGATGGCAATCCGCTGATCGGGCCCGTGCGAGGTCTGCCCAACTATTGGGTCGCCTGCGGCGTGATGGCCGGATTCAGTCAGGGCGGCGGTGTGGGCCTGGCGCTCGCCAACTGGATGGTGCACGGCGACCCCGGCTTCGATGTGTGGGCGATGGACGTCGCACGATTCGGCGACTGGACGACGATGGCCTACACCAACGCCAAGGTGCGCGAGAATTATTCGCGCCGATTCAGCATTCGTTTTCCCAATGAGGAACTGCCCGCCGCGCGAGCGGTGCGCACCACTCCGGTGTACGACCTGCTGGCGGCGCAACGCGCCGTGTTCGGCGCTGCGTTCGGCCTGGAGCACGCTTTGTGGTTCGCGCCGCCGGGATGCGAGGCTGTCGAGGACGTAACGTTCCGGCGATCCAACGCGCATGCACCCGTGACTGAGGAATGCACGGCGGTGCGCTCCGCAGTCGGCCTGCTCGAAATCGCGACGTTCGGCAAGTACGAAGTGAGCGGCGCCGGCGCGGCGACTTGGCTGAACCAACTGCTAGCGAACCGGCTTCCCCGCGTAGGACGGATGTCGCTCTCCCCGATGCTCAACCACAACGGCAAGCTGATCGGCGATTTCACCGTCGCCAACGCAGGCCACGATCGTTATTTCCTGTTCGGCTCCGGTGTCGCCGAGGAATATCACCTGCGCTGGTTCGCATCGCATCTGCCGGCGGCCGGCGTCGCACTGCGCTCGCTGCGCACCGAGTTGTTGGGATTTGCAATCGCCGGGCCGCGCGCACGCGACCTGCTGGCCACCCTTTGCGCCGATGATGTGAGCAACGACGCACTGCCGTTTCTCTCGTTTCGCAAGACCGAAGTGGCGACAGTGCCGGCATTTATCGGCCGCATCTCGTTCACCGGCGAATTGGGTTACGAAATCTGGGTGCCCGCCGATTGTCAGCGCACGCTGTACGCAGCGCTCGTGCACGCCGGCGGCGAAGTCGGTCTGCGCCACTTCGGCGCTCGCGCGCTGCACTCGTTGCGGCTTGAAAAAAGCTTCGGCAACTGGGCGCGCGAGTACCGGCCGATCTATTCGCCGAGCGAAGCCGGCCTCGATCGTTTCGTCGATCTGAGTAAGGGCGACTTCATTGGCCGTGCCGCTGCGCAGCGCGAACGCGAGGCCGGTCCCAAGCGGCGACTGGTGACGCTGGTGATCGATGCAGCCGACGCGGACCCCATCGGTGACGAACCCGTCTGGCACGATGATCTGGTCGTAGGATGGGTCACGTCCGGTGGCTACGGCCATTGCGTCGGCAAGTCGATCGCGCTCGCTTACGTTCCTGCTTCGCTCGCCCAAGTGGCCACCGGGTTCGAGGTTGAGATCCTTGGCGAGCGCCGCAGCGCCGACTTGGCTCCGCGCCCGCTGCATGACCCTACGGGCAGCCGGATGCGGCTCTCCTGAACTGAAATGGCAAACAATTCCATGACCGCAGCAACATCGCCTCGTCTCGTTCTCACACTTTCCTGTGTAGATCGCGCAGGCATCGTCGGTGCAGTCGGCACGTTCCTCGCGGATCACCGCTGCAACATCGTCGAGTCCGCGCAATTCGGCGACCCTGACACCGGCCGCTTCATGATGCGCGTGAGTTTTGAACGGCTCGATCGCGCGCCCGATCTTGCAGACCTCTCGGCCGCATTTTCCGCCATCGGCGATGCATTCGGCATGCAGTGGCAGCTTCACGATGTGAGCGTCCGCGCGCGCGTGCTGTTGATGGTGTCGAAGTTCGATCACTGCTTGAATGATCTTCTGTATCGCTACCGGGTCGGCGCACTCGCGATGGAGCCGGTGGCGGTAGTGTCGAACCATCGCGATACGTATCAGCTGGCGGCGTCGTACAACGTGCCGTTTCATTATCTTCCGGTGACCCCGGCCACGCGGGCTGCGCAGGAAGCCAAGCTGTGGGATTTGTTCGAGGAAACCGGCGCCGAGCTCGTTGTGCTCGCGCGCTACATGCAGGTGCTGTCGAACGATTTATGCGAGCGCCTGGCCGGCCGCGCGATCAATATTCACCATTCGTTTCTGCCAAGTTTCAAAGGCGCGAAGCCTTATCAGCAGGCCCACGCACGCGGGGTCAAGCTGATCGGCGCCACCGCGCACTATGTGACGCCGGATCTGGACGAGGGGCCCATCATCGAGCAGCAGGTCGAGCGTGTGACGCACTCGATGAGCGCAGAAGAGCTGGTATCGGCCGGCCGCGATGTCGAGTGCCAGGCGCTGGCACGCGCCGTGCGCGACCACGTTGAGCGGCGCGTGTTCGTGAACGGGCAAAGGACCGTTGTGTTTCGTTAGCGGGCCGGTCGTCAGTGCTCGCCGCCTTCGGGACCGTAAAACATCACCCACGTACCGAAGTCGTCACTGAACTGCTCGAACCGATGCGTGATGCCGGCGGCGACAAACAACATATCGCCCGCTACAAAAGGACGGCGCTCGCTGCCGTCGAAAAATGTCCCGCGGCCTTGCGCGATGACATAGACCTCATCTCGGGTGTGCGGCGTCTGCGCATCGTGTCCTCGCGGCGCGTAGAACTTCACCAACAACGTGCCGTGCTCGAACAGCGGCGCCGACCGTAGCCCACTCGTGATCTTGTCGACCTCAGTGCGCGCGGCGACGACGCCGATGTGCGCTGCGCTTGATTCGCGGATTTTCTCAGCCATCAGCCAACCCTTCGTTGTGCAGGCACATTCAAGGCGCCACGATCAGAACCTTAACTCGCACCTTAAGGCAAACTTGCTGGCCGCTCCTGCCACGAGCGAGCGCCTCGTATTCGAACGCGTTTCACCGACGTAGCCTTGCTCTGGGGTGTACTTGGCCGCTCCAATACGACGGCCTACCGAACTTCTCCGAACTTGCGGGCTGCGAGGATTGCGAGCGGGTCAACCATGGCGCCTAACGAATGATATGAACTGCCTTCCGAGTTGTCGCGGGCAATGCCATCTTTCCGAGTGTGCATGGAGCCGCTGTACACGGCAAGACGGTTTCATTCAAACTCACGGCACCGCGACTCGCCGTCGAAGATGAAATCAGCCGACCACGCTCGCCTGCTCGTGGGGTTACTCGTTGCGACGCTCGCTGCATTGGCCGTGTCGGGCTGGCGGCCGTACGACCGCGTGACGTGGTGGCTCGAGGTGGCGCCGGTGCTGATCGCGCTGCCGATCCTGCTTGCTACTCGCCGCAACTATCCGCTGACTACGCTGCTGTACGTGCTGATCTTCGCGCACGCCCTGGTGTTGATCCTCGGCGGCGCTTACACCTACGCGCGCGTGCCGCTCGGCGCCTGGGTGCAGCAAGTATTCGACCTGTCGCGCAATCCGTACGACAAGCTCGGCCACTTCATGCAAGGGTTTGTACCTGCGATGGTCGCGCGCGAGATTCTGATGCGCGGCGGGTTTGTCCGCGGCCGGCGCATTGTTGGGTTTGTTTGCATCTGCATCGCGCTCGCCATCAGCGCTGTCTATGAATTGGTGGAGTGGTGGGCCG
This sequence comes from Burkholderiaceae bacterium, assembly GCA_013696665.1. Classification (GTDB taxonomy): domain Bacteria; phylum Pseudomonadota; class Gammaproteobacteria; order Burkholderiales; family Burkholderiaceae_F; genus JACCZX01. Next base: position 8,389 of record JACCYC010000287.1, read on the forward strand.
CGTTGGCGCTCGGGCAAGGCGCCGAGGAGTTCCTCGGCACGCAGGGCGATGTCTGGGATACGCAGTCAGACATATTTATGGCGCTGCAGGGATCAATTGTTGCGCTGCTCACCCTCTCAGGTGTGCACGATCGACAACTTGAGGCGTTAGTACCGGGTCGCACTGTCGAATAGTCGGCAGCGCGCGTACGTAATCGGCCATTCAGCGGATTGCGAGTTCTCTATAACAATCGCACTGTCACATAGTGATGTGACACTCAACGCCTGGAGGCGGCGATGTTGATGCGGGTGCGTGAGCGGCATAACGAAGTACAGATCGAGTTGACCGGAGTCGCCGGCCGACAGGAGTCCGTACTTGCCGCACTCGAAGCCTGCCAGCGTTGTACTTCCGGATCGGGTGCAGCGCCAGCATCGGTCACCGTTCGGGCGCGCGCCGATGGCATGAACGTTCGCCTGCGCCCGTTGGACGGTCAGCAGCTCGATGTTCAGGAAATCTACCGCTGCCTGCGGCGCGCGCTGATCGAGCGGACGCGCACGGTGCTCGTGCCGCGTGTAAGCGGCTAGTTACGCCTTAGAAGCGCAATCCAAAGCCGACCGATATCACCGGATAGAAGCGAAGATCGTCCGCTGCTTCGCGAAAATCCACTTCTTCAGCCCGAATATCGCTTTGCAGTCGGCTACACGCGCCCGCAGGTAACGCCGCTCCGCAACTGCCTGTCAGCGTGGCGCTCGGACGTTGATACATCACGCCAAGATCCGCGCTGAAATAAAGCCGCGATCCGGCACGCGGCGCCAGCCCCCAACCCACACCGACATAGGGGCTCGCGCGCGAAAAATTCACCCGTCCTTCGAGCGAACCCACCTCGGCCGGGGAATAGAAGGTGCCGTTGATATTTATCGCGGATCCTGGACGGGCTGTTCCGGCGAAGCGCTGATTGTTATAAGCAAGCCCGCCGGACAACCTGAAACTACCCGCGTATGGATGCCAGTCAGCCAGCAAAAAGCCGGTGCCGAAACGAAATTTACCGTCGTAGCGAATACCAGACTCGTCGTAGTCGTACGAAACGGAACCGCCATTGACAAGGGCTCGGACGCCGAAGCGGTCGGTCACCAGGCTCTCGAGCTCAATGCCAACGCCGGGGGTTCCAATTCGCAATCCTCCGCCCACGCCCTGCGCAGCGGCGCCATTGACAGTCGCGGCCATTGCAATTGATGCGATCAACAAGAGAAGGTTGCGATGTACTTTCACCATTGGCCCCAAACAGCCTGGTTCGATTACAACACACGAACACTAGGCGTTCTGTTTCCGAGCGATTGAATCATTAATTCCGCGATTCTTCCGGAATTCTGACTCAACGGGCCGCGGGCTTGTCTCGCTGACGCGCGAAGTCGCTCGAACGCGCGATGTTGTATCAGCGCACTGTCGCTATTGCGATGCCTAGCCGCGGCTATTCCGCATCCTCGAACTTCGGCTCGCGTCGCACAGAAGGCGCCGGGCGCCGTTCGCGCGGCCGGTCGTCCCGCGATGGGCGATCAAAACCGGTGCGCGGCCGTTGTGCCGACGCGCCACCAGACCGCGGCCCTGATGGCGCCGCACGGTTAAATGCCGGCCGTGGGGCTGAGCCCACCGATCGCGCCAGGCGGATCACCATGCGAAGCGCTTCATTGACGGCTTCAGAGTCCCGGAACACGCGCGCAACGTCTGGATCGAGTGCGATATTGGCAGGGCCTGGTGCACGCAGACGCTCACCTTCGGGGGCTCTACGCGCGGGAGCGGGGCGCACCAGACCCAGACCGGCACGCGCCGGACCCGGCCGCGGCGGACGATCGGCGCGCTGATAGGGATCGGCGCGGCTCGGGTCACGCGAGCGTGACCTGACCTCCCCAAACTTGCGGTCTTGCGCGGCGCGGGCACGCGGACCACTGCGCGTCCCGCCAGGCGCAGGACGGTCGTTGTCTTCAAAACGTTTCATGGTGTCCTAAGCTACCTTCTTTTGGTCGCGCAACTCGCGCCTCAGGATCTTGCCGACATTGGTCTTCGGCAGGTCCGAACGAAATTCAATGTACTTGGGCTTCTTATAGCCGGTCAGATGCTCTTTGCAAAACTCCGATAGGTCTTTCTCTGTCAGCGCCGCGTCTTTCTTTACCACGAAGAGCTTGACCGCCTCGCCTGCATGCTCATCGGGAACGCCAATCGCCGCGCATTCGAGTACACCGGGATGCATTGCGATCACGCCTTCGACTTCATTTGGATAGACGTTGAACCCGCTCACCAGGATCATGTCCTTTTTCCGGTCGACAATCTTGGTGTAGCCATTGGCGTCCATCACCCCGATGTCGCCACTGCGAAAAAATCCGTCGGCGGTCATTACGCTCGCCGTGTCGTCGGGGCGCTGCCAGTAGCCCGCCATGACTTGCGGCCCGCGAATCGCAATCTCGCCAGTGCTTCCAACGGGCAACTGGTTGCCGTCGTCGTCCAAAATCGCAATGTCGGTCGAAGGCATCGGCAGCCCGATGCTGCCGCTGTACTTCGTCGTATCCGTCGGATTGCACGTAGCCCCCGGCGACGTTTCTGACAGGCCATAGGCTTCGCAAATTGGGCTGCCGGTGATCTTGAGCCACTTTTCCGCCACCGCCTGCTGTACCGCCATGCCGCCGCCCAGCGTGAGGATCAGCGATTTGAAATCGAGCTTCTTGAAATCTTCGTTATTTGTAAGGGCGTTGAACAGTGTGTTCACCGCGGGAAACACGCCGAACTTGTGTTTGGACAATTCCTTGACGAAAGCCGGAATGTCGCGCGGATTCGGGATCAACAGATTCTTGCCGCCGGTGCGCATCGACAGCAACGCGCAGCAGGTCAACGCAAAGATGTGATACAGCGGCAGCGCAGTGACCGTGATCATTTGCTCGCCGGGCTTCAATTTGGCAAGCGCGGGCTGGTACCAGGCTTCTGCCTGCAGCATATTGGCGATCACGTTCTTGTGCGACAGGGTCGCGCCCTTGCTAACGCCGGTGGTTCCTCCCGTGTATTGCAGGAACGCCACATCACCGTGGCTACAGTCAGCGTGCTTCAGGCTCAACTTGGAGCTTTCGGCCAATACATCAGACCAGCGCAACGCATTGGGCAGCGTAAATGCCGGCACCATTTTTTTGACGCTCCGAACGACGAAGTTGACTAGCATGCCCTTCGCGAAACCGAGCATGTCGCCCATCGCACACACGACAATCGTCTTGGTCGGCACCTTGTCGATCACTTGCTGCAACGTTCCGGCGAAGTTTTCGAGAATAAAAATCGCTTCGGCGCCGGAGTCTTTGAGCTGATGCTCGAGCTCGCGTGGCGTATACAGCGGGTTGACGTTAACCACTGTGTAGCCGGCGCGTATGACTCCGGCCATCACCACCGGATACTGCATCACGTTGGGCATCATGATCGCGATCCGCGCGCCCTTGCTCAGGCCCTTGCTCTGCAGCCACGCGCCGATCGCAGCGGAGTGCTGGTCTAGTTGCCCGAACGTCATCTCAGCGCCCATGAAGCTGTAGGCGCCCTGCCCGCTGTATTTCTTAAAAGCTTCGTCAAACAGCTGAATCAGCGACTTGTACTGGTTGTAATCGATGTCCGTCGGCACACCCTTGGGATAGTTCCTCAGCCAGAACCGGTCCATGTCTCGTCTCCCTTGAATTTTTGTAGTTTGTGTCGGCATCATAGTCGGCACCGGGCCGCGAGGCACGCCGATTAGCGCGGCGGCACCAGGGCCTGAAGCACCGCGCTGCGATCCTTTTTGGGCATGCTCGCCAGCTCCTTTACCCGATCGTAGAAACGCGCGAACTCGCCTCCGCTTTGCACCAGCAGCTGATCGAATGCCGGCACCCATTCGTTGTAGGCGGCAAAGGCGCCCAAGTGAGCGTTGTTCAGATTCTGCGCGAAAAAGCGGTCGTATCCGGCAAACCCGCCCCAGCTCGTGCGCAGCAGTCCATAGTCGTCTTTCAGCGCGGACAGCAGCTGCCGCTTTCGGGCGCGTTTCACGTCGTCGGTTTGTTGACTTCGGTAGTTCAACTGCAATGCCTCTCGATACTTCAGCAGCAGTTCCAGGAACTGACCACGCCGCTGCGAAAAATCGGCGTAAGCGGCGCGCGAAGCCTCGTTGCCGCTGGACTGCAGCCAACGTCGCACGCCTTCGCGCTCAACTGCCGTGGCAAATGATTCGTTGAACGTTGTATCGCCGCCGACAAATACGACCTGGTGCGCGAGCTCGTGAAAGACCAATCCGGCGAGCTGGCCTTCGGTACCTCCGATAAATGTATTGAGCAGTGGATCTGCAAACCAGCCGAGCGTCGAATAGGCCGGCACGCCGCTCACGTTGACTTCGTAACCGTCAGCGCGCAACTCTGCGGCCATATGATCCGCCGCTTCGCGGTCGAAGTAGCCGCGGTATGTCGCGCAACCGACGACCGGATAACACCATTGTTTTAGGTCGAGCGAGAGTTCGGGTGCTGCAAATACGTTCCAGACAACAAAGGGGCGTTGCAAGTCAGCGTATGAGCGATAGCTGTGATTGTCTGGTAACCCGAGCGCGGCCGATGCAAATGCGCGGATGTGTTCGGCTCGCTGCAGACGCTGCTTCAGCGGCTCATTGGTAGCGGGGTCGGCAACGACATCTAGAATGGGGCGCGCCGCGCGAAGCATCGAAAAATGGCCGCGTACCGACTGCATGTAGTAGCCGAGCGTCGAGCATCCGGCAATAAAAACGGCGGCGAGTGCTAACGCAACGGCAATCCCGATGCGTCTGACCCGCATTTCAGGCAGGCGATCGTGTGGCTTCGACCTCGACCAGGCAGTCGTAGAAGGTGGGCGCGCGTCCGATATCAGTCAGCGCTTGGCTCGTCAGCTCATTAATATTTTTGCCGTCGCGCGCAAATTTTTTCCACCATATCGATAGCGCGACGGCACATCCGGGACGCGCACGGTCGGTCACGCGCGCCAGCAGGTCGATGCTGCCGCGATCGTTGAACACGCGAACACGCGACCCATCGACAATCGATCGCGCCTGCGCGTCCCGCGGGTGGATTTCTATCGTGGGCTCGCCTTCTACTGCGCGCAGACTGATCACATTGGCAAACGTCGAGTTGAGAAAGTTGCGTGCCGGCGGCGAAATAATCGCCAGCGGATAACGTTGCGACAGCGCGGTGTCGCGACCCGCTTCCTCGTAAGGTGCGATGTGCGCAGGCAATGGATCCTGACCGATCCGGGCAAGCTGTTCCGAATGGAACTCGCAGCGTCCCGAAGGCGTGGAAAAATTACCCTCTGCAAACGGCGCGTATTGCGCCGGCAGGTCCAGGCGCTGCCAGCCGGACTCTTTAACGGCCTGCCAATCGTAACTGGCGGTCGCACCCTGCGGCTTGAATGCCTGCGCCGCCAGCTCGTCATCGGTCTCCGAGAAGCACGGATCTTCGAACCCCATCTTTGCGGCGAGGCGTCGAAAGATATCGCTGTTTGGCAGCGCTTCTCCAAGCGGTTCGATCGCCGCATTGTTTGCAACCACGTACAAGTGCCCATAGGATCGGTGAACGTCGACGTGCTCGAGTTGCGTCGTAGCAGGCAGAACATAGTCGGCGTAATCCGCGGTGTCGGTCATGAAGTGCTCGAGGACGACCGTGAATAGATCTTCGCGACCAAAACCGCGCGCGACTTCGCCTGACTGCGGCGTCACAGCAACGGGGTTGCTGTTGTAGACAATCACTGCATCGATCGGCGGATCCGCGTGATTCAGATCATGGCCAATCGTCGACATGTTGATCGTGCGCGGTTTCTTTCCCGCGAGCAGCTCGGGCCGGTAGAGTGCGTTGGTATCGATCGGATACACGCCGCTGGTCGAGAGCAATACTCCACCGGCAGCGTCGCGCCAATGTCCGGTCAACGCTGGCAGACAGGCAATTGCGCGCACGGCGTTTCCGCCGCCGCGCGCGCGCTGCATGCCATAGTTAAGACGAATCGCCGCGGGGCGTGTCTGCCAGTACTCGCGCGCAAATTCCTCGACTTCGCCGGCGCTGATGCCACAGATTGCAGCAACGCGTGGCGGATCAAATTCGGCCGCGCGCTCGGCTAGCGCGTTGTATCCCAGCGTGTAGCGCTCAATGTAATCGCGGTCGAGCCATCCCTCTTGCATCAAGACGTACATCACCCCAAGCGCAAACGCCGCGTCGGTGCCCGGCATTAACGCGATGTGCTGGTGGCACTTCTCAGCGGTCAGTGAGCGATAAGGGTCGATCGCGATCAGCTTCGCGCCGCGCCGCTTGGCTTCCTGCGCGCGGCTCCATAGATGCAGGTTTGATGCGATTGCGTTGCAACCCCAGAACAAGATCAGCTTGCTGTTCTGAAACTGTTCGATGTCCGTTCCGGTCTTGGTACCGATCGTGTACGCCAGCGCCTCGCCGCCGGCGCTGGAGCAGATGGTGCGGTCGAGAAAGCTGGCGCCCAGCTTGTGCAAAAATCGTGCGGCCATGCCTTCGCCCTGCACCAGACCCATCGTGCCGGCATAGCTGTACGGCACGATGCGCTCCGGATCGCGCGCCGCGATCGCACAAAGTCGCGCGGCGATGTCGCTCAGCGCGTCATCCCACGAAACGCGAACGAATCGGCCCGCGCCTTTTGCGCCAACGCGCTTAAGAGGATGCAGTACGCGGTCTGCGTGATAAGTGCGCTCGAGATAGCGCGAGACTTTTGTGCACAGCGTGCCGGCCGTGGTGGGATGCGTCGGATCGCCAACAACTTTGATCGCGACGCGGCGCCCATTTTCTTCGCGCACGGTCACCAGCATCGCGCAGGTGTCGGGGCAATCGTGCGGACACGCTGCGCGGACAATCGTCTCGGTTGCGATTGGCTCAGCCTGCAATGCACTCGGCATCATGGCGCGAGATCGCTTGGCATCGGCTGCGCAATAATTCGGTCGAAGAAGGCTTCGCATGCAGCAACCTGCTGGTAGCTGATGTACTCGTCGGGCTTGTGCGCCTGATCAATGCTGCCCGGGCCGATCACTACGGTTGGAATGCCCGCACGCGAAAACATACTGGCCTCGGTCGCAAAGCCAACTGCGCCTGCGCTCAGATGCGCGGTACTTGCGACCTGCTGTGCCCAGCGCACCAATGGGTGGTCGGGCGCGATGCCGAACGCCGGCAAATCCATGCCGCGCTCGAACACGATGCCGGCATCCCTTGCGACGCGCTGCATTGCGGGCACCAACTCGTGTTCGGCGTATTCAACGATGGAGCGCGTCACTTCGTCGGTCGACGTGGCGGGAAGATTGCGCATCTCGAAGGTGAACTCGCAGTCGCGCGGCACGACATTGACTGCGATCCCGCCCTTGATCAGTCCCGTTTGCAATGTCGTGTACGGCACGGCAAAGCGTGCGTCGGGCGGCTCTTCGCGCGCCAGCCGATCGGCCGTTTGACGGATGAAGGCGATGAGCCGCGCGGCGAACTCGATGGCATTGACGCCGTCGGGTGTCAGCGACGAATGCGCCTCGCGGCCGCGCACGCGGCAACACAGATCGCGCTTGCCCTTGTGCGCCACGATCGCACGCATATCGGTTGGCTCGCCGATGATGCAACCGGCAGGGCGGATACCGCGGTCCGCGAGATCCGCCAACAAGTCTCGCACGCCAAAGAACGTGATTTCCTCGTCGTAGGTCAGCGACAAATGCACCGGTAGTCGTTCTTGGGCGGCGAGAAACTTCGGTACGGCCGCCAGCGCAATCGCGATGAAGCCCTTCATATCCGCGCTGCCGCGCCCGTGAATGCGACCTTCACGATGGTTGGCAACAAACGGATTGCTCGACCAATCCTGGCCATCCACCGGCACCGTATCGGTGTGGCCCGAAATCACCAGGCCGCCGGTTTTGATGCGGTCGGGCTCGGCCGACAACGTGGCGAATAAATTGGCCTTGTTGCGCGTCGAGTCATAAATTAGGTTCGAGCGAATTCCCACTCGCGCGAGCTCGTCGCGTGCGTACTCGATCAAGCCGAGATTTGAGTCACGGCTGACGGTGGGATATGCGATCAGCCGGTCGATCATCGCCAGCGAAGCTGCGGCGGGTTGAGCCAGCTGATGTACGGCGCTTGCGGGAACGTCTGCAGGTTTATTCATCTGGCAGCGATTCTAGTAGGACCCAGGTAAAATTGACGCTTCATCGCGCGCCGCTCTCCTCCGAGAATTCATGCAACTCATCGATCGTGTCGTTCAATTTCGTGCCGAGATTCAGCAAATCCGGCGCGATATCCACGCCCACCCCGAGCTTCGCTTCGAGGAAGCCCGCACCAGCGATCTGGTGGCAGCCAAGCTCCGCGAATGGGGGCTGGAGGTCATACGTGGGCTCGGTGGAACCGGGGTGGTCGGAACGCTTCGTGGCGGTTCATCGAAGCGCGCGGTCGGACTCCGCGCGGACATGGACGCGTTGCCAATTCAGGAAACCAATGAATTCGCGCACCGTTCAACGCATGCCGGCAAGATGCACGCGTGCGGCCACGACGGTCACACCGCGATGCTGCTTGGCGCGGCGAAGTATTTGGCCGAATCCAAATCGCTCGACGGCGTGGTGCATTTCATCTTTCAACCGGCCGAGGAAGGCGGTGCCGGCGCGCAGAGAATGATCGACGACGGACTGTTCGAACGGTGCCCTTGCGATGCCGTGTTCGGCATGCACAACTGGCCGGGGCTGAAAGTCGGCGAGTTCGGTGTGACCGGTGGCCCGGCGATGGCGTCGAGCAACGAGTTCGACATCAAAGTACTCGGCAAGGGCGCGCATGCAGCCATGCCGCATCTGGGAATTGACCCGGTCTTTATTGCGGTGCAGATCGTCAACGGCCTGCAGGCGATCATCACGCGCGTTAAAAAGCCGATCGACTCAGCGGTGTTGTCGGTGACGATGATTCAGGCGGGTGCGGCGACAAACGTGATCCCGGAGAGCGCGCGCATCTGCGGCACTGTGCGCACGTTCAGTGATGAAGTGACCGCGCTGATCGAAAAGCAGCTGCGAAGAATCGTGGAGATGACGTGCAGCGCGCATGGGGCTGAAGCGGAAATCGAGTTCCACTGGAACTATCCGCCGACGGTCAACGATGCGGCCGAAGCGGAGTTTGCCGCCACCGTGATGGACGACATCGTGGGAGCCGATAACGTGGTGCGAAACATCGAGCCTACGATGGGCGCCGAAGACTTCGCATTCATGTTGAAGGCGAAGCCGGGTGCTTACGTATTCATCGGCAACGGCGATGGAGACCATCGGCTGACGGGTCATGGCCTGGGCCCCTGCATGCTGCACAACCCCGCGTATGACTTCAATGACGATCTGATCCCACTGGGGGCCACCTACTGGGTACGCCTTGCGCAGACATTTCTGGCTCGCTGACCCACTTTAGGGGTTCCCCGCTAGTCCATACGCAGGAATGCGGGGGCTTTGCCGGGCGGTTACTGTCTATGCCTAGGTCTTTCCGGCTGTATCTTGTGTTCATGCGTCTTGCCGCCTTTCGTATTTTTTTAGCCGCGTGTGCCGTCATCGGCATCAGTGGCTGCGCCACCGTCACCGGAGAGGCGACACAGGCGATCAATATTCAGACCGTCGATGCGAACGGTCGGCCGATCGAAGGCATGGCGTGCCGCATCGTCAATGGCTCGGCCGAGTACATGGGTGATACACCGTTGTTTGGGCTGCGCGTACGCCGTTCATCGACGCCGCTGGTCGCCGAGTGCAAGCGACACGGTTACGCGCTGGCCCGGGCGCTGATCATTCCGCGTGCCGATCTTGCCTCTGGGTCGACCGCGCAACTCTTGTTGCCGGGCGGAAGTTCGATGCTGATCATCGATCACATTTCCGGCTTCATGTATCGCTATCCGCGTTGGATCAAGGCCCAGGCGGGCGCCGACATGGTGTTTGACCAGAACGACGACCAGGGTCGAGGACCGACGCCGGGCATCGTGACGCGCCAGTTTGACGCTCAGGTTCGGTATGCCAGCGGTGTGCCGGAAGCGCGGCTTGACTGACCCGGTAGCGCACTCCTTAGTATCGCCAGTTGGCCTAAACTTCGGGCAGTTCGTCCCCATCTAGACCGCTTGCCCCGCGGTCTCCCCTGTAA
>JACCYC010000288.1 GCA_013696665.1 Burkholderiaceae bacterium
CGAGTTCCGCGTTGAGCCAGGCCTTGACGACGTCGGGGCGCTGCTTGATCAGATCCGCGCGCATGCCGAGAAATCCGGCATCGTTTTCATTGACCGAAGAGCCGGTTGCGACCTTGCGTGCCAGACCCTCTAGGATCAGGCGTGAGGCAGTCGGCTCCCATATAACTGCGGCGTCGAGCTTGCCGGCGCGGAAGTTGCTGGTGATCACCTCGATATTCTGGTTCAGATACGCGGAGGGCTGGATCGCCGCGCGCTTGAACACAGCCTGGGCGAAGCGGTCGGTACAGCTGCCTTTCGGCACCGCCACGGTCTTGCCGTTCAGCCATTTGATCGCTTCCTGATCATTGGCAAATTTCGGTGCGTCGGTGCGGACCAGGAACACATTGCACTGGTCCCAACCCATGCCAACGACGGCCACCAATCGAATGTCAGCAACATTCTCCTTGGTGGTCGACACAATGGCCGGCATGTCGCCCATGTAGCCGATGTGATGCTTGCCCGCAAGCATGTTGTTGACGATGATCGCGCCCTGCAGACCGATCTGGAATTCGACCGTGGAACCCTTGGGTAAATATTTCTCGTAGAACTTTTTGTTGCGCATGATCACGCCCGACCATGACTCGGTGTAGTAGGGCTGATAGCCGATCACGAGCTTGACCGGCTCGCCGACTTTTCCAAAGTCGACGTCGGCTGCAAGGGCAGAGGTAGCGAACAGCGCGCCGGAAAGAGTCAGGCTCGCATACTTCAACAAACGTTTGAGATATTTCATGGCGTGTCTCCTTGGATGGATAGCAACAACGCGGCTCGCCTCTTGTTTGCGACGATCGAACTTGTAATTTTTCCTGACTTGAACATTTCGCTAAGTAGCTCTCCTACTTTGATCCCGATGCCGCGAGGTAGCGTGCAATCAGCGACGAGAGCCGGCGCATCACCAGATAGCCCGACACCGAATCCTTTTCCAGCAGCTCGAGCGTTTGCTTGCCATTGATTCGCAACAGCCGAGACGGTTCGAGGCACGTCGCACGTGCAATACGCTGCGGCTGGCTGTCGAGCAACGCAGCCCAGCCGAACACTTCTCCCTTGCGCAGCATAAACCCCGCAGGGCTCAGGCGCCCGTCGCGACCGATTACAAATTCGACGCGACCCGACTCGAGGATATAGAAATCATCGGCCGGCGCGCCGAAGTCATAGCAAATGCTGCCGGCGTCGCGGTCTTCTTTCTGCGCCAGCGCCGTGATCGCAGCCAACGTCGGCTCGGAGATGCCGATCAACAACTCTGCTGCGTTGAGCGCGCTTTGCGCCACGACATAGATGGAATCGCCCTCGACTTGAACCGGAAAGCTTTCGAGCGCCTCCTCGGCGAGCCCCATTGGCGCGCCCGTGCGAATGTCCCACTGCCACAAGTGCTGGTGGCACGTCAGCACCGTACCGTCGTAAAGCCCCTCGCACAGCGGCGCATCCTGATGCGGACAGAGAGCCTGATAGGCGAAATAGTCGTCACCCGAATTGACCACAAGCAGCGCCAATCCTCCCTCGGCCTCACATTCGATCATGCCGTTCGCCGGAACTTGTGCACGCGGGCATACGAAGCGCCTTTGCATAGACGTCAACTAAATTTGTCATAGCGGATGCTATCCGCCGGCAATTTCGCTTGCAGCAGCAACATGCGAATCGAGGCATCGACCGCCGGGGGCGGTCCGGCCAGGTAGGCGCGTACGTTCTGGTATTTGCCGTGCATTGTCTTGCCCGCGACTTCATGTACCAGTCCGTGCTCGAAAACGAGCGCGGGGTGCGCCTGCAGCGCTGGCGCAGGAACTGCTTCGTCCGATAAGGCGATCGTCACGTGCAAACGGTCCGGAAACTCGCTAGCGAGTTGCGATAGCTCGGCGAGGTAAAACCCATCCGCATACGTGCGAACGCCGAAGAACACGTGGCCGTTGAACTGATCGAAGTAACGCTCCTGACGCGCGCGCGCGAGGATCGACATCATGCCGGCAATGCCGCTGCCGCCGGCGATGCACAGGATGTTCTTGCCCAAGCTCGGGTAGAACGTGGCCACGCCGAGTGGTCCGAACAGCTCGACCGCGGCGCCGTCCGCGTTGCTCTTAAACAGCCACTCGGAGCAGGCGCCGCCGGGCTTCCTTTTGACAACAAAATCGAGTCGCGATGCGGCGCGCTCGAAATTGACCATCGAGTAACCGCGGTAACCGGGGACCCCGGGCACCTGCATCGTCACGTATTGCCCGGCGTCGAAATCGGCTGGATGGGCAAGCGCCACTGAAAAGGCGATGACGTCGTGCGTCAGTGCTTTGGTATGTGTGATCGTGCCAGTGCGAAACGCGGGAACGCAGGCGCCCGGGTCCATGTTGTAAACGAAGTTTGCAATCTCGACGGTGCAATCGTCGCGCGCGACAGACTGGCACATCAGAAATTCGCCGGTTTGCTTAAGCAACTTTCGTCCCGGCGCCTGCGGCCACAGCTCATCGACCTCGCCTGCAATGAGACGCGCTTTGCAGGTGCCGCAGGTGCCGCTGCCACACTCGTAAGGAAGGTTGATTCCCGCTGCCAATCCTGCGTAGAGGAGGCGGGCGCCCGTTTCAGCCTCAAAGTGACAGGCACGATTGCGGGCATTGACCTGAATGCGCACCGAATCCGCCGCTTCAGAAGGGAATGTGATAACCGAAACCGAATTGCCGAGTTTCAAGCTCGACAACTCGCTCGAGCAACCTGGGCTGCCCTCCGTTGATCTTTACCTTATCGAGGTAACGTCCGACGGCGAATAGCTCGGTCGCGCCACCGTCCAGAGAGGTCTTGAACACCTGCAGAGCGGTGATCACGTTGGCCTGCTGTTGCTCGGCCGAGTATTCGACCGTGTACACGCTCGCGTGGCGCGTCACGGGAGAATGGTCGCTGATATGCCGCGGCAGATTCGTAAACAAAAGCTGCAAGCCCGGCTTGTCGTGGTCAAGCCAGATCATGTCCTTGCGGATCTCGGGGCTGTACGCCGCGATCGTATAGCGGAAGTCTTCGTCGCACAGATCGAGGTAGGCCTTGAAATCCTTTCTGTCGAGTGCCAGGCAGGAGCGATAGATCAGCTCTTCAATCGCGATTCTGTCGAGCTGCATCGGCAGACTGCTTCCCATGGTTGCCTGCTGCGGGACGATCGGTTCAGGCGGCTTCTGCCGCCTGTCTTTCACCGTGCGGATCGTAGGACTGACGTTGCATGCGTCGGCTCCATTCGGCGTAGAAGTGCCGCATGCCGCCTTCGTCGTGGATCGTCATGTTCTCCTCGCGACCGTGCAGCACCCATGTCGCTTCGCTTCCCGGACGCATCGAGCGTCCCTGACCATGCACACCGAGCAAGTCCTCGTGCAGGTTGCGGCCGAAGGGTCCCCAGATTGCGTTGTGGTCGCGCACACGTTCTGCGCGCTGCTCGGGTGTGTCGCTCTTCAATCCCAGGCCGCGAAACTCGATCAGCAGCTGGTTTGGTCCGAGCGGTATAGAGGTGTCCATGCGCAGCACTGAAGTGCGCAGGTTGTAGGTCATGGCCGGAAATATGTCGATGAGTATCCAACCTCCCGGGGCGAGGCCGGGCCAACCGACGCCGCGCTCTTTACCGCCTTCGTAAGCGTCGTACCTGACCGTCATCGATCCCACCGACGCGTGTCCGTTCGGATAGCCGACGTATTTGCGATCGAAGTAACCCGGCTGCAGCATGCCGGTGACGCGGTTGAAGTAGTGCATGTAGTCGTGATAGAACTCGCTGTTCGTGTCATGCCAGAGCTTGTAATTGGTGTTGACGACCGCCTTGTGATAGTGGAACACCTCGAGGGGCATCGACATGTTTTCCTCGAGCATGTTCAGCGCATCGCCGATGTATTCCTTGAGCGTGCATGCGCTGTCATCGAGGTTGACCCACACGAAGCCGCCAAAACCGATTTCGGCACGTACCTCGCGTAGCCCGGCATCTGCCTTGCAGAAGCGTTTCTGGAACCCCTGTTCCTCGCGCGTGATATCGACGCAGTTGCCCCGGGTGTCGAACGACCAAGAATGAAAAATACAGGTGATGCGTTTCGCGTTGCCGACAGGGTCATAGAGCAGTGTGTTGCCGCGGTGCGGGCAGATGTTGTAGAAGCTGCGCACCTTCATGTCCTCGCCGCGTACGACGATCAGCGGCGCTCCGCCCGGATGACGGAAGGTGCGATAGTCGAAGGCTCCCGGAACTTCGGATTCGTGACACGCGATAATCCAGCTGCTGTTGAAGACTTTTTGCTGCTCCTCGCGAAATATCGTCTCGTCGGTATAGATACGCGAATCGACGAAATGCGATTGCGGCAACTTCGGTTGCTGCAACCATTGTGCGGCGCTGCGAGACATCTTTCCTCCTTATTCGCTTCTACCTGCGAGCCAGTGCGTTCACGCAGTGATGGAGCGCTGCCACAACGCGCTCAACCCGCGATCACGGCGCATCCGATGCGACTTCCCGAATTGCCGGTTGGATCGGTCTTGAGGTCGTCGGGTTCCGCGTGCACGATCAATCCCCTGCCAACCACTCCATCCGTACCCTTGCCGACGGAAATGCCGTCGACCATCATCGACATCGTCGCCTTGCCGTATTCGTTGGCCGTGATGTTTCCAAGATCTCCCGCGTGGCGATCGGCCGAACCCGGCGCGCCGTGCTTCTTGCTGCCCGGATTGAAGTGCGCGCCCGCGCTGGTAGCGTCAGGCGCGGTGCAGTCGCCTTTTTCGTGAATGTGCATGCCATGCAGCCCCGCCGAGAGCCCGGCCAGTTCGGTGTCGACGCGCACGCGTGTGCCAACCTGCGTGAATTTGACGGTGCCATGCGCCTGCGATCCGCTGGCGGGTCGCATCACCGCGGTGGCCGTCGGTCCGTCCGGTGTCATGCTCGCGCACGATGACAGAAGCAACGTGCACGCGGCCAGCTTGAACGCTTGTTTCATCTCGCTTCTCCTTGACAGACTTGGCTCGGACTCAGGATGTGCAATTGCCGCTACTTGTCGGCACGCGCTTGACAGAACGCGCCGACGATCATTTGCAGTTCGTCATGCAGCGCACGGCCTTCGTATCCGGGCGGTCGTCAACGATGAACCCATTGCGATTAGGCATCTGCACCTGCGCCAGCGTGTTCTGGTCCATTACCGCGTTCGCCGGAATGAGCCCGTTCAAATTGAGCAGATACGCCGATACTGCATAAACTTCGTTGGCAGTCAACGACTGCGGACGATCCATTGGCATGGAACGACGCACATAGTCAAAGAGAATCGGCGCGTACGGATACATGCTGCCCGGCGTGAGAACGCGAGCGTTCGTCGTGAATGAACCGATTCCTCCGACCATCGTTCCGTAAACAGGACCGCCCTTGGCGTCCGCCCCGTGGCACGCTGCACATTTCGCGTCATAGACGGTCTTGCCTTCCGGTACCGTGCCGCGACCCGCCGGCAAGCCCTTGCCGTCCGTGGCTCGAATGTCGATGTCCCACAACGCGATATCGGCGTTGCTGATCGGTTTGCCGAACTTAACGCCCGGATTCGGCGCCGCCTTGTCGATCGGCTGCGTCACGCATCCGGCAGCGATGATCGCCGCACCCAGACTCATCAGCCAGCTAAGCGATCGCATTTTTGACCTCGCCGCTGGCACTGACAGACCACGGGAACACACCGTTATGGTGCTGAACAAATCCTACAATCGCGCGCGCCTTGGCGAGTTCCTGAACGGTAGGCTGCACGTAACCGGTGCTGTCCACGGCGCGGCTGGCAATCGTCGCCGGCCCGCCCGCCCAATTCCACGGAAGTCGAAAACGCGTCAGGCATTTGTCGAGCACCGGCTCCTCCAGACGCGCCTCGCGCCAGGTAGCGC
>JACCYC010000307.1 GCA_013696665.1 Burkholderiaceae bacterium
GACCTTAGAGGGTTGATACGTTCGTTTGGTGGCCATGACACTCTCTGCGATCTTTCGGAAACAGTGGTCGTCCGACGCCCGCCCTGCAAGGCACGCCAACAGACGCAAGAAAGCGCAGCATTAGACGTGATCCGACGAATCGCTGTCAAACCGGTCCGGAAACGCCTAACCCCAGCGCGTTCGACAGCGCTCCTTTCTCGTGCGCTGCAACGATCAATTGATTGAACACAATTGCGTTTACCTGTGGATAACGTGGGTCGGCATGGGTAGAATTCGTCCTTCGCCGGTGGCGGGTCGGCAGCGCTGAAATATCGTGCAAAACGCCAGATGCGCGCTTCTTGGTCCGACCGCCGCAATGCGGAGCAGGGCGATGTGCCGTGAGGGGCGTGGCAGTTCACCGGCAACAAGCACTTCTTTTATTAAAACAAAAAGCTAGCCGCAGGGCCGTCGAAAGAAATGATGCACCTATGGAATGACTGTTCGCGGCTGCTCGAGAGCGAACTAACGCCGCAACAATTTTCCGCCTGGATCAAACCGCTTAAAGCGCTCGACTTCGATGAATCGACCGCGACACTTACGATCTGCGCACCGAATCGACTCAAGCTCGACGCGATCCGCTCGCAGTTCACGGATCAGATCATCGGCGTGGTTTCGCGCGTAATGCAGCGCCCGGTTTCGATCGTGTTCGCTGTCGAAGGCGCGTATTCGGGCGCGGGCGGCCTGCGCTTCCCCGCAAATGGTGCGACGCTTGACGACGCAGCCAGCCCGGCAGAAGCCGTTCGGATTTCCTCCACACCGTTATCGGCCTCTAGCGAACCGATGGAACGCGCACGGCTCAACCCCAATTTGACGTTTGAAACCTTCGTCACCGGCAAAG
Source organism: Burkholderiaceae bacterium (assembly GCA_013696665.1). GTDB lineage: Bacteria > Pseudomonadota > Gammaproteobacteria > Burkholderiales > Burkholderiaceae_F > JACCZX01. The sequence continues at coordinate 878 of JACCYC010000307.1, forward strand.
CGAATCAACTCGCGCGTGCTGCCGCAATGCAGGTCGCCGAGAACCCCGGCGGCTCCTATAACCCGCTGTTCTTGTATGGCGGCGTGGGCCTCGGCAAAACCCATCTGACACATGCGGTGGGTAACGCAGTGCTGGGGCGCGCACAGGGTGCCAAGGTGCGATACATCCACGCCGAGCAATACGTCAGCGACGTGGTGCGCGCTTACCAACGCAAGGCGTTCGACGATTTCAAGCGTTATTACCACTCGCTCGATCTGCTGCTGATCGACGACATCCAGTTTTTTGCCGGGAAGGCCCGTACACAGGAAGAGTTCTTCTACGCATTTGAAGCGCTGGTAGCCGGCCGCAAGCAAATCATCATCACCTGCGATACCTATCCCAAAGAATTGAAGGACATGGAAGACCGCCTGGTGTCGCGGTTTACGTCGGGACTAACGGTTGCGATTGAGCCGCCCGAGCTGGAAATGAGAGTTGCGATCCTTCTGAAGAAAGCCGAGGTCGAAGGCGCGCAATTGAAAGAAGAAGTCGCATTTTTCATTGCCAAGAATCTGCGCAGCAACGTGCGAGAGCTTGAGGGTGCATTACGCAAGGTGATGGCGTACTCGGCGTTTCATGGAAGAACCATGACTCTGGACGTTGCACGCGAAGCATTGAAGGATCTGCTGTCGGCCTCGACCGCGCAGGTGACCGTTGAGCTGATCCAAAGGACCGTGGCTGACTATTACAAGATCAAAGTCGCTGACATGTATAGCAAGCGGCGACCGACCGCGATCGCGTTTCCGCGTCAGATCGCGATGTATCTGGCGAAAGAGCTCACGCAAAAAAGTTTGCCTGAGATCGGTGAGCTTTTTGGCGGGCGAGATCACACCACTGTATTACATGCGGTGCGCAAGATCAGCGGGGAGCGCAACAACAATTCCGAGACCAACCACGCGCTGCACGTGCTCGAACAGACACTGAAAGGTTGATCATGACAACCTTCGATGTCATCGCAAAGACGAGATTAAGCCTCGGGATAACTGCGTTATGCCTGGGGATAAATCAGGCCTGCGCGCACCGCAGTAGGGCAGCGGCAAAAGTTGTTCTTTTCATCCACAGCAAAGCGATCGCCAGATACCGTGGTTATCCACCGCAAAACACAGCGGGCAAGTGTTTGATGAATTGGGGTTCGTTTGAGTTGTCCCCCAAATAGTCCCGCCTTATTACTTGTTAGTTACTAATATGAAGATAAAAAGGAACTAAGTAATGCAACTCGTCAAAGCCAGTCGCGATGCATTGCTGAAACCGTTGCAGGTCGTCAGCGGTATCGTCGAACGGCGGCAGACTCTACCGATCCTGGCAAACATCCTGCTGCGCAAGGACGGCGATCGGATTTCGTTCACGGCCACCGATCTAGAAATCCAGATCCAGACCAGTGCCGCTATCGGCGCGGGCAGCGATACGGCTGCGACCACGATCGCAGCCCGCAAGCTCGTCGATATTCTTCGCGCACTGCCCGACGCCGATGTGCAGTTGTCACTAACCAACAAAAAAATGGCGGTCGCTAGCGGCAAGAGCCGGTTTAATTTGCAGACGCTGGCAGCGGAAGAATTTCCTACGGTGGCGCAAGCCGAGTTCACCGCCGATTTTTCTTTGCCTTCCGCGACGCTGAAATATCTGCTCGGCATGGTGCACTTTGCGATGGCGCAACAGGACATTCGTTACTACCTGAACGGAATGTTGCTCGTGGTTGACGGCACAGTGGTACGTGCTGTAGCGACCGACGGCCACCGGCTGGCGTTGGCCGAAGTGAGCAAGGCCGATGCGTCGAACAAAATCGAAGCAATCGTTCCGCGCAAGACGATTCTCGAACTGGGTCGCCTGCTCCCCGACAACGACGACCTGGTACGCGTACAGATGGCCGCCAACCAGGCAAAGTTCAGTTTCGGCGATATTGAGCTGATCTCGAAACTAGTCGAAGGAAAATTTCCGGACTATCAGCGCGTCGTGCCGGCGGTCAACACAAAGGTCTTCGCGATCAACCGCGAGGATCTGATGCATGCGCTGCAGCGCGCCGCCATCCTGACCACCGACAAGTTCAAGGGCGTACGCATGCTGCTGGCGACGGGCAGCCTGAAGATAAATTCGACCAACGCCGATCAGGAAGATGCACAGGAAGAATTGGAAATTGGCTACGAGGGCGAGCCGCTTGATATTGGTTTTAATGTCAACTATCTACTCGATGTGCTTGCGAATCTGAAGAACGACGAAGTGAGCTTTTCGCTGGGCGATGCGCTAGGCAGCGCGTTGATCACGATGCCGAACTCGGACAAATTCAAGTACGTCGTCATGCCAATGCGGATTTAGCAATCAATGTCTGCAGTTCCGAATGAACCCCTGATGAGCCAGCCGCAAGCTGACGGCAAGGCTGACTATGGCGTCAGCAGCATCCAGATCCTCGAAGGCCTGGAGGCAGTGCGCAAGCGACCCGGCATGTACATCGGTGACACACATGATGGCACCGGGCTGCATCACATGGTGTTTGAAGTGGTCGACAACTCGGTCGATGAGGCGCTTGCCGGCTATTGCGACGACATCATCGTGACGATCCACACGGATAACTCGATATCGGTTGTCGACAACGGGCGCGGCATTCCGACCGGCATCAAGTTTGACGACAAGCATGAGCCGAAGCGCTCGGCGGCAGAAATCGCGCTGACCGAACTGCACGCGGGCGGCAAGTTCAACCAGAACACCTACAAGGTGTCGGGCGGTTTGCATGGCGTCGGCGTCTCATGCGTCAATGCGCTGTCGGAGTGGTTGCGGCTGACGATCCGACGCGGCGGCGATGCGCACTATCAGGAATTTCGACGCGGCGATTTGCAGGATCGGATCGTGCAAACGGTGCAGTCGGAGCACGGTCCCGTCCTCGCGTCACCAATGAAGGTCACAGGACCGACGGATCTGCGAGGCACGGAGGTTCATTTTCTGCCGGATGACACGATCTTCACGAATATTGATTTTCATTACGACGTCCTGTCGAAGCGCCTGCGGGAGCTGTCATTCCTGAACAACGGCGTGCGCATCAAGCTCGTCGATCAACGCATCGGCAAGGAAGAAGATTTTGCGTTTTCCGGCGGCGTCAAGGGCTTTGTCCAGTACATAAACAAAGCCAAGAACGTGTTGCATCCCAACGTCTTTTACGTCAACACGGAATCGAGCTCCGGGGGCGGTGCGGCAGATGGCACGGCGATCGGTGTGGAAGTGGCGATGCAGTGGAACGATGGCTACAACGAGAGCCTGCTCGCGTTTACCAACAACATTCCGCAGCGCGACGGTGGCACCCACATTACTGGGCTACGTGCGGCGATGACGCGCGTGCTGAACAACTACATCAAGAGCCACGAGTTCGACAAGAAAGCGAAAGTCGAGACCACCGGCGACGATATGCGCGAAGGCTTGGCGTGTGTGTTGTCGGTCAAGGTGCCTGAGCCGAAATTCAGCTCACAGACGAAGGACAAACTGGTGTCCTCTGAAGTGCGCCCGGCCGTCGAGGATGCGGTGGGACGCGCACTTGAGAGCTATCTGCTCGAAAGACCGATCGACGCCAAGATCATCTGCAGCAAGATCGTCGATGCCGCGCGGGCACGCGAGGCAGCACGCAAGGCGCGCGAGATGACGCGTCGCAAAGGTGTTCTCGATGGCGTGGGGTTGCCTGGCAAACTCGCCGATTGCCAGGAAAAAGACCCGGCACGGTCGGAGATTTACATTGTCGAGGGCGATTCTGCAGGCGGTTCTGCCAAGCAGGGACGCGATCGCAAATTTCAGGCGGTGCTGCCGCTACGTGGCAAGGTGCTTAACGTTGAGAAAGCTCGGTTCGACAAACTGATTTCGTCGGAACAGATCGCGACGCTCATCACTGCATTGGGAACGGGCATTGGTGCACCCGACACGCCCGACGGTTTCAATCTGAGCAAGCTTCGCTACCACCGCATCATCATCATGACCGACGCCGATGTTGACGGCGCACACATCCGCACGCTGTTGCTGACGTTGTTCTATCGGCAGATGCCGCTACTGGTCGAGCACGGTCACATCTACATCGCACAGCCGCCGCTGTATCGAATCAGGCACGGCAAGGACGAGCGCTACATCAAGGACGACCATGAGCTCGCGCAGTACATCGTCACCCTGGCGTTAAGGGATGCGAAATTGATTGCTGTCGAGGGCGCCGCGCCGATTGAAGGCCAACCGCTCGAGGTGCTGGCGCGGCAGTATCTGGTCGCAGATGCGGTGATCAAGCGTCTTTCCCGAGTGATGGACCGGCCCGCGCTCGAAGCCTTGCTGGCAGGCATCGAACTCGATCTTGACAATGCGGCCAGCGCCGAAGCTTCAGCAGTGCGATTGACCGCGGCATTGGGCAACTCGACGGTGCACGTATTTGCACAGCACGATTCGGTTACCGACAAGCACCGGCTGCGAATTGAGCGCCGCCATCATGGCAACGTAAAGTTGAGTGCCATTGATGCTGACTTCGTGCATGGTGCGGATTACGCAACGCTATCAACCGCTGCGCGCACGTTCAGCGGGATGATAGGCGCGGGAGCGCGCATCGTGCGCGGTAGCGGTGACAAGGAAAAGCAGGCCGCGATTCGCTCGTTTGCAGAAGCGGTCGACTGGCTGATGCGGGAAGCCGAAGCGTCGGTCACGCGCCAGCGCTACAAGGGGCTGGGTGAAATGAATCCGTCCCAGCTCTGGGAAACAACGATGGACCCGGCGGTGCGACGCATGCTGAAAGTGCAGATCGATGACGCCATTGGTGCCGATCAGATCTTCACAACGCTGATGGGCGATGAAGTCGAGCCGCGGCGGCAATTCATCGAGTCCAACGCGATGCAGGCAGGAAATATCGACGTTTGATCG
>JACCYC010000321.1 GCA_013696665.1 Burkholderiaceae bacterium
GCGTGCTGGATTTGGGATGCGGCAGCGGATGGATGACAGAAATCCTGTCCCAGTTTGGCAGCGCCGAGGGCGTTGATCTTGCGCCTGAGCCTGCAAGTCAGTTCCACCCTCACCTTACTTTTCATCCGGTCAGCAGGGTCCCGCCCGGGACATTTGATGTCGTCGTGAGCCAGGAGGTGATAGAGCACGTCGATGATCAGGCGTCGTACCTCGCAACCGCGCATGACGCACTTCGGGGCGGTGGACACTTGATCCTTACGACACCGAACGCTGCGGTTTCACTGCGCCATCCGGAGTTTCTGATCCAGCCGACCGAGAAGCACCTCACACGAAGTGAATTGAGAACGTTGCTCGCGGGCCGGTTTGAAGTCCGAACGATCTATTCCTTCTTCTACGGCTATGCACGCTGGAAGCCCTACCGTATGCAGATGCGATTCGGAAGGCTGCTGAACGCCGGACTCCACCTGATGGCGGTCTGCAGGCGCGCGGAACTCGGCATCGACGGTTGAGGCCGCGAGCGGCTGCCGAGCTCGGCCGTCGACGGCAATTGCCTTCATCGCTGCGTGCTTTGCAGCCACGACTGGAACATCAGGACATCCCACAACGGGTAGTGCAGATTGCGCCGTCCGCTCTTGTGATCCTGCCAGTGTTGCTGGATCAGCTCCGGCTTCAGATAGCCTTCGCGGCGCAGACGGGCCGGGTCGAGCAGTTCGTCGGCCCATTGTTGCAGCGGGCCGCGCAGCCAACTGTCGATCGGAACTGCAAAGCCCATTTTCGGACGATCGACCAGCGCGCGGGGCACATAGCGGTACAGCACATTGCGCAAAATGCCCTTGGCGCCGTCGCGGTTCAGATTTGCCGCCAGCGGAATCTTCGAAGCAAATTCAACCACGCGGTGATCCAGCAGCGGGATACGCGTTTCCAGGCTTACCGACATCGCAGCGCGATCGACCTTCGTCAGGATATCGTCGGGCAGATAGGTCACGAGGTCCAGCAGCATCATCCGCGCAACCGGGTCGTCGATTGCCAGACCATCGGCCGAATCGAGCATCGTCGCCGGCTCGCTGTCTGCCAGCACGATGGCGAGCGGCGGCTTCCAGTGCGACACCAAATCGCGATAAAGTGAATCGAGCGTGTCATGCACGAGCACATCGGCCAGCTTGTGGATCTTGTCGCCCGCCAGCCCGATGCGGTAGCGCTTGGGTGCAACGGCGAGCAGCGGTTTTGCGATCGCGTTCCAGCGTTCGACCGAAAGCGTCTTTATCGCCGCCGCGATTGAACGGCGAATCGGCGGCGGTAGCCGCGACAGCTTGCTCCAGAGTTGCTTGCCGAACACGTAGCGCGTGTAACCGGCAAACAGCTCATCGCCGCCGTCGCCGGACAACGCGACCGTCACTTGCGAGCGCGCGAGCTGCGCCACCAGGAAAGTGGGAATCTGCGAAGAGTCCGAAAACGGCTCGTCGTACATCGCGGGCAGCTTCGGAATCACTTCCATTGCCTGCTGCGGTGTGACATACAGCTCGGTGTGATCGGTACCCAGATGCCGTGCCACCTCGGCGGCGTTGACGGCCTCGTTGTATTCCTGCTCGTGAAACCCAATCGTGAATGTCTTGACCGGGCGCATGCTCTGCGCCTGCATCAGCGCCACCACGGTCGAGCTGTCGATGCCGCCGGACAGGAACGCGCCGAGCGGAACATCGGCAACCATCTGTTTGCCGATCACATCGCGCAGCAGCGTGTCGAGCGCGGCGCCGATCGCCGCCGCGCCGCCGGAGAAAGGATCGGAAAAGCCGCGCTCTGCGATCGTGCGCGCCGACCAGTAAGACTTAATAATCGGCTCGCGCGATCGCCAGGCCAGTGACATCGAGTGCCCAGGCGCCAGTTTCGAGATTCCGCGATAGATCGAATGCGGCGCCGGCACATAGTTGTATCGCATGAAAAGCGCGACGGCGCCGCGATCGATCTCCGCGTCCCAGTGCGGATGCGCGCGCAGCGCTTTCAACTCGGAGCCGAACAGAAACGTGCGCCCCGCCCATCCGTAATAAAGCGGCTTCTCGCCGAGCCGATCGCGGGCCAGATGTAACGTGCGGCCGTGCGAGTCCCACAGGGCGAAAGCGAACATGCCGATCGACTGCTCGAGCGCACGATCGATGCCGCGTGCGGCAATCAATGCGAGCAGGACTTCGGTGTCGGAGTGACCCCGCCAATCCGGTGCCTCGCCGCTTTGTTCCAGGGCTTTGCGCAGCTCGGAAAAGTTATAAATCTCGCCGTTGAATACGATGACGTAGCGGCCGTCGGACGAGCGCATCGGTTGGTGTCCGGCCGGCGACCGGTCCAAAATCGACAGACGGCGAAAGGCGAGCGCGACACCGGTTGCCGGGTCCGACCAGACACCCGAATCGTCGGGGCCGCGATGCGCCAGCGTGTCTGCCATCGACGTGGCGATGCGCACGAGAGAGCCGTGTTCAGTTCCCTCGCATGCGATGAAGCCGGCGATGCCGCACATCAGACCACCTTCTCGGCACTTACAATGTCGCGCATTCGCTCGTAGGCTGTTAAAGAACCACAGTGATGAATAGTAATGTCACGGTAGAAGTGTTGGCCGAGTACGACACGGCTGCACTCGAGCGCGAATGGCGTACGCTCGAGCAGCGCGCTCGCGCGTCCGTGTTTCAGTCGTGGGCGTGGATCAGTTGTTGGCTCGCGTCGTTACCCCAAGATATACATCCCTTTCTCATGCGTGTGTCCCGCGGGCGTGAGGTCCTGGCCTTGGGCATGGTGTGTCGGGCCAATGTTCGCGGCACGTTTGGCAGGGCGCGCGCCTTATTGCTGAACGAAACCGGCGACGCGACGCTCGATTGCGTCACCATCGAACACAATGGTCTGTTATGCG
>JACCYC010000330.1 GCA_013696665.1 Burkholderiaceae bacterium
GAGTCCATCGGCTGCGCGCGAATCATCTCTTCGGTGTCCATCGCCATCAGGTTGCGCAGGAACATGCTGGTCGGATGCGCAAACGATTCGTGAATCGATACGGTAGGAAATTCCATCGGCAGGCCACCGGCGAGCATCACGCCGCGCTTGACCGCCTCGATCAACGCCGGCACGTTGCCGTGACACGCGTTGTAATCGCTATAAGTGTTAGTGATGCCGACGATCGGGCGCTGCAAGGCGTCGTCGGAGTAGCCCATTGCCTTGACGAACGCCTTGCGCAGAAACATCGAGAACTCGGCATCCCCGTAATTTGTCAATCCTCGTTTAAGACCTTTCATCGGAATCTCGCCCGGAACTTGCTATGGAGGTCCACTCGCGCAGATTACCGCGCATGCGGAATGGCTGGACGAACACAGCTCCGCCGCGGCCCTAGACTGCAGTGATGGAACGTTTGGCTACCGATTCGGATCTTCCGCCCCACCCGCCGTCGCCTCGCAAGCAACTCGCAAACGCTGGACGCTTCCGCCAGAAACACTGGAGCCAGCAGCGACGGCGCATTGGTTACCTGCGACAGCATTGGCGCGGCGATTTGCCGCTGGCAGCGGCCGTCATCGTCAGCGCCGCACTGGTGTGGGGCGCAGTGCAGGCGATCAGCTTCGCGTCGAGCAGAGTGCCCATTACCGATTACCCGATTGCGTCATCGTTGCTCTGGCTGCTTGAAGTCGCCGTGCTGATCGTCGGCGCGCTGTGGTGGGGCACCGGCGTGCAGCGATCCGCGATCGAGAGTGTCGATCGAGGCGGGTCGATGCCGGTTGCCGCGCTGACGGGTCTTGTGGGACTCGGTGCATTCTTTTGGGTCGCCGTATTCTGGTTTCAATCCGCGCGATATGTAATGCCCGAAGTCTGGTCGACGCTGATTGGTTCGTCGCCGCCGGCCGAGGTTCGTGTCGACGCACGGAATAACCAGTTGATTCTGCAAGGCGGCCTAGAGTTCGGCAGTTCCCGTGCAGTGCGCGACGCGCTCGATGCGAATCCCAACATCAGATTGGTGCGGTTAGAAAGCCAGGGCGGGCGCGTGGCTGAAGGCCTGGCGCTCGGCACGCTGTTGCGCGACCGAAATATGGATACCTTTGTTGCCGGTGAATGCAGCAGCGCGTGCGTGACCGCCTTCGCCGGTGGCGCACGGCGAATCATCAGCCCCGATGCAAAAATTGGGTTGCATAGCGCGGGCGGAGCGGGGTTTAGCGCCAACGCGGTGGCATCAGCCAATCGGCGCAGTGATGAATTCATTGCAGCGCGCGGCGTCGATCAGCGCGTGCTCGAAAAGGGAACCTCGACTGCGAACGATCAAATCTGGTTTCCGTCAGCGCAGGTGCTGTTGAGCTCAGGACTCGCCACCGATTTGAGCGGAGCCAACCGCTAGCGCTACGCTTCGCCCGTGCACGATCAATCGTTCATCGCACCCTTTCGCGCGACCTTAAAGCTGTCGTGATCGGCACCGTCGCGTGGGTTGTATTTACATTCTGGTTGCCCGAGGTGCTGATCGGGGTCCGGCCGTTGGACAACTTGCTGCAAGCGATCGCGCCAGCACTCTGACGACGTGCATCGCCTCGCGCCTGCCCGTGTCGCGCGTGCCATCGGCGATCTGATGCCTGCAGCTGGTTCCATCGGCAACGATCAGCGTGTCTGGGCCGGCGTTGCGAATCGCCGGCAGCAGCGACAGCTCAGCCATCTTCATCGAGACGTCGTAGTGCGCCGCTTCGTATCCAAACGCGCCTGCCATGCCGCAGCAACTCGAGTCGAGGGCGTCGACCTGCAAGTTGGGAATCAGCTTCAGGACTTCGATCGCCGGAGCGAGCGCGTCGAATGCCTTCTGATGGCAGTGACCGTGGATCAACGCGCGCTTTTCGGGCAGCGGAGACAATGCCAGATGTAGACGCCCTGCGCGATGCTCGCGTGCCAGAAACTCTTCGATCAGCAGTGCGCTCGATGCCAGGCGTTCCGCTGCAGCACCCAGGCCCATGACCAGAAACTCGTCGCGCATCGAAAGCAGACATGACGGCTCAAGACCGACGATGGTTGCGCCGCGCTCGACGTGTGGCATCAGCGCCGCGAGCGTGCGGCGCGCTTCGACCTTCGCTTGATCGACCAAACCGGTCGCGAGAAACGTGCGCCCGCAGCACAGTGGGCGACGGCTGCCATCGGACGGCAACGCGAGGTGGACGGTGTACCCGGCGGCCTCGAGCACCGCGAGCGCATCGTGCGCGACTTCGGGCTCGAACGAATTGCTGAACGTATCGGCAAACAGCACGACTTCGCCGAGGTTTTTCGTAGCGTCACCGCACACTTGCGGTTCAAAACTGCCATCAGCGTTAATCGGATGCATCAGACCGCCCAGAAACGTATCGCTGCGCCATGAAGGCAACGATCGTTGTGCGGCAAACCCGAACCATTTTTCGGACAGCGCGGCCGCGCTCGGCATCGTATTGCGCAGATTGAAGAGCCACGGCAACCGGGCGCCCCAGTGCGCATAGCGCG
>JACCYC010000349.1 GCA_013696665.1 Burkholderiaceae bacterium
GTGAGCTCGCCCGAACACTCGGCGTCTCGCTCGGAGAAAAAGTGACGCTGATTGCGCCGCAGGGCCAGGTTACGCCAGCGGGTGTCGTGCCTCGCCTGAAGCAGTTCACGGTGTTGAGCACGTTCGATTCGGGACACTTCGAATACGACAGCGCGCTCGCTTTGATTCACATTGCCGATGCGGCGCGACTCTTCAGGGTAGATGGCGCGACCGGCGTTCGTTTGAAGCTAACTGATATGCAGCGCGCGCCCGAAGTGGCAGCGCAGCTCGTGCAAGCACTCGAACCTGGGGTACTGGTGCGAGACTGGACGCGGCAAAACCGGAGCTGGTTTGCCGCAGTTCAGATCGAGAAACGGATGATGTTCATCATCCTCGGGCTGATCGTCGCAGTGGCGGCTTTCAATCTGGTTTCGACGCTGGTGATGACGGTCACAGAGAAGCAATCCGACATCGCCATTTTGCGAACGCTCGGTGCAAGTGCCGGCAGCGTGATGATGGTCTTCATGGTGCAGGGGGCACTGATCGGAGTGCTCGGTACGCTGCTTGGAGTAGGCAGTGGCTTGTTCGTGGCAAACAACCTGGACACGATTTTTCCCGCGATCGAGCGCCTCGCGGGATTTCCGCTGATTCCAAAAGACATTTATTTCATCAGCTCACTGCCTTCCGATCCCCGCGCCAGCGACATCGTGCCGATCGCACTCATTTCGATGGCGCTGTCGCTGGTTGCCACGGTGTATCCGAGCTGGCGGGCGTCACGCGTGAAGCCCGCCGAGGCACTGCGCTATGACTAGCGCCGTCGGTCAGTCGGCGCTGCCCGCCGCCGTGCTGAGCGCGCGGGCTGTCGAGAAATCGTACCGAGAAGGCGGGTTGTCGGTCGATGTGCTGCGCGGTGCCGATCTCGTAGTTGCGCCGGGCGAGCTGATCGCGGTCGTTGGTGCTTCAGGCTCTGGCAAGAGTACGTTGCTGCACGTGCTGGGCGGGCTGGACGCGCCGGATCGCGGCGAAATTATGATCGATGGGCGTGACGTTGCGAAGCTGGCCGACTCCGAACGCGGGCGCGTGCGCAACGAGCGGCTTGGTTTCATCTACCAGTTTCACCACCTGCTCCCCGAGTTCACTGCGTTGGATAACGTGGCAATGCCACTTTCGATTCGGCGCGAATTGCTGAGCGAGGCGAGGGCAGAGGCCAATACGGTGCTACAGGCGGTGGGTCTTGGCGCGCGCGTGCACCACCATCCGGCCGAGTTATCCGGGGGCGAGAGACAGCGCACCGCGATCGCCCGCGCAATTGTTACGCGACCGGCTTGCGTCCTGGCGGATGAGCCCACTGGCAATCTCGATCGCGACACCGCGCGCGGGGTATTCGACGTTTTCGTCGAGCTCGCCCGCAGCCGCCGCACCGCGGTCGTCATCGTGACTCACGATCCGGAGCTTGCGAGCCGATGCGATCGTGTCATGCGCCTGATAGAAGGCCGGCTGCAGCTCGCCTGACGGTGCCGAAGTTCGACGCGCAACTGTCGAGGCATCAGGCGCGCGTGCGGCGGCGGCGCGTGTGCCACGCGTGCCGCAGATAAACACTCCACAGCCCACGCACCGTTATGTACCCGAGCGCAGCGAGAATCGTGGCGAGCATCAGAAGACCCAGCGCCAACGGGGCGCCAAGTCCCAGCGCCCATCGCCCCATGGCCTCCATTGAATGCAGCAGATGCGTCCAATCCCACTCGGGCAACGCCGGCGGCCTGACCAACGCGCTTGCGCCGAGGGTAAATCCGCCGATCTCATAGGCAATCAGGTACAACGGCACAATCGTGATTGGATTTGTGTAAAACGTTGTGACGAGCGCGAGGGGAAGGTTCACGCGGAATACCACGCATACGATGGCAGAGCCGAGCATCTGTAGCGGTCCAGGAATCAGGCCACAGAAAAGTCCTACCGCGACACCGCCGGCGGCTGAGCGCCGGTTCAGGTGCCATAGCGCAGGATGAAATAACGTGTCGCCAAACATCGAGAGCGCTTTGACTTCGCGCACTTTGTCGACGTTAGGCATCACCTTGCGAAAGTACTTGCGTGGCATCGGCGAAGTTTAGGCCCTGAAGCCTCTATGAAATTGGCACAGTCCGCCCGGCGCGCTGGTATGTCCGACGGATGCGAGCAGCGGCGCTGATCGCATTTGTGTGCGGCGTTTGCCTGCTTCAATGGCAGGCGACGCTGCCCAGTGCGATAAGCATTGCGTTCCTCGCTTGCACGGCCGTCATTACGCTAGCGGTAAGCGGGTGGTTTCGTGGACATCCTGCAGCGCGCGCGTCGGGTTTGCTCGCCATCATCTGTATCGGATTTGCCTATGCGGCCGCGCACGCGACGTGGCGGATGTCCGATGAGCTTGCGCCCGACGACGAAGGACGTGATGTTGCAATCACCGGCGTTGTCGCGAGCCTGCCCGTCAAGCTCGAACGCGGAGTGCGTTTCGAGTTCGACGTCCAACCGGTTACCGGGCAGCAGAAAGTTCCATCGCGGTTGCTGCTGGGTTGGTATAGCGGCGACACGGTTGTGCAGCCTGCCGAGCGTTGGTCGTTCACGGTTCGATTGAAGCGGCCGCACGGCACGATGAATCCAGGAGGTTTCGATTTCGAGGCATGGATGCTCGAAAGAAATCTGCGAGCGTCGGG
>JACCYC010000355.1 GCA_013696665.1 Burkholderiaceae bacterium
CCCGACGCGAATCCAGCAGCGCATAGACAACAAGCTGGCGCGCACCCGGAACCGGCCGCTCGATCCAGAATTGCTCAAAGCGCGGAAACTCCTCGCCCTGTCGTTCGGCGGTGTCAATCGCAAGGCCGCGCGCCGAGGCCCCGTAGCGCTGGCCTTGCCCCAACGCGCGAAAGTAGCTCGCGCCAAGAAACGACACGAGTTCATCCTTGTAGCCTGGGGCACTGGGCAAGGGATTCAGCGGAAAGTGAACGCGAAACCCAGCGAAGCCGAGCTTCGTCAACTGGCTTCGATCGAGTTTGTTGCCGCCGTAGCTAAACGCTGCTGGATCGAACGAAATTTCACGCACTTCATTGCCGACAACCTCGTAAATTCGCACCGGTTGGTCGAAGATCCCACCGAGGTGGAAAAATTGAATTTCGAATGGCAGCTTCTGTGATCGCCACAAGGACATCGCAGGGCTAAATCGAATGTCCCGGATCTGGTCGTAGCCGAGATCCTTCAGCGGTTTCGGGAGCACAAACGGTTGCTTTGCATACGGCCGATTGGCCAGTTCACGCGCCCGCCGATCGACATCCGAAAATCCAAAGGCATTTACCGCCGACGCCGCTGCAGCGAGTAAAAATGCAGTTGCTGCCAGCCTCAAGGTCTTGATCATTTGAATTCGTGCGCGCCGAGTGGCGCTGTTGATGCGGAAAGCAAGAGCGGGACCTGATATTGGCCGCTGCCCGGATGCGGCCGCGCGGGATGCAATGTTGCTTGATCGGGAAACAACCAGGAGAAGTCATTCGATGCGATTTGTGCAGTGGTCGAACGGTCAAAGGGTCCCTGCACTTGGGCTTGGAACGTGGCGGATGGGCGAGAGCCCCCGGGCACGCAAGAACGAGGTCCAGGCGGTGATGCAGGCTTTCGAAACGGGCTACCGGCTGATCGACACCGCCGAAATGTATGGCGACGGCGGCGCGGAATCGGTCGTCGGCGAGGCGATACAGCTTGCGATCAACGCCGGCAGCGTTCGCCGCGAGGAATTGATCGTCGTTACGAAGGTGTTGCCTAGCCACGCTACCCGCGACGGCGTTGTACGTGCGTGCGAGCGTTCATTGAAACGGCTCGCGATCGACACCGTCGATCTGTATCTGCTTCATTGGCGCGGCGCCACTCCACTGAAGGAAACGGTCGCCGCGTTCGAGCAGTTACGGAACCAAGGCCGAATCCAGCAATGGGGCGTCAGCAACTTTGATACGTCAGACATGCAGCAGCTGTGGTCATTTGCGGAGGGTCGCCGATGCATCGCCAATCAGGTCTACTACTCCGCCAGCGCACGCGATGCGGAATTTGATTTATTTCCATGGCATCGTGAACACAGCGTCGTCACGATGGCGTACTCACCGATCGATCAAGGAGCGCTGGCGCGCGACGCAACGTTTGACAGCATTGGCAGGCGCCATGGAATCAGCGCGACCAGCGCCGCGCTCGCGTGGGTGTTGCGTCAGCCGGACATGATCGCGATCCCTATGTCTGGCAGTGCGCCGCATCTGCGGGAAAACTTCGCCGCCGCCAGCGTCGACCTGACCGCAGAAGACCTCGCGCAAGTCGACGCGCAGTTTCCGCCGACCAAACGGAAGCGTCCGCTGGCGACGACTTAGCGGTTCAGCCAAACGGCTACGTTGCGACCGCACCTGAGCGCGCCAGCACGTGCTGCGTCATCGAATTGGCGAGTTCTCTTTCGCCGATGAAAACGGGGCAGCCGCATTCGCTGGCAATCAGCCGGGCTTCTTCTTCGTTATGACTGCGAACCACAACCTCGATCTTCGGATTCAGCATGCGCGCATTGACGATCATCTGGCGCACTCCGATCGTGTCGGGCGTGGCGATGACGAGCATGCTGGCGCGCGCAATGTGTGCCTGCACCAGCACGGCCGGCTCCGCTGCATTGCCGAGCACTGCCGGAACTCCGCGCGCGCGCAGGCTTTCGACCAGCTCACGATTTTGTTCTGCCACAACGTACGGGATGTGATGCGATGCCAACGCGTCGCAGATCTGCCGGCCGACCCGGCCGTAGCCCACTACTACGACTTGTTGCGATAGATACTTCGGCGCAGTGGACTCGGGCAGCGCTGCCAATGGATCATCGATGCGATCGAGCGAACGCGCGAATTCGGAGCGCGCTCGCAACCAGTTCTGCAACGGCCCGATGGCTGCAAAGACAAATGGGTTGAGCGCGATCGAAATCAGCGCGCCGGCCAGGATCAGGCTTTGTCCTTCGGGAGGCAGCAGTTGCAGTGAAACACCAAGTGCGGCCAGGATGAACGAGAACTCGCCGATCTGCGCCAGGCTGGCCGAAACGGTCAATGCAGTGTTCAGAGGGTAACGCATCAGCAGCACCAGCGCGCCGGCGGCGAGCGATTTGCCGATGACGATGATGCCGACCACCGCCAGCACCTGCAGCGGCCGATCGACCAGCACCGCGGGATCGAACAGCATGCCGACGGAGACAAAGAACAA
>JACCYC010000058.1 GCA_013696665.1 Burkholderiaceae bacterium
GCAGGTGTTCGCGCTCGTACAGGAAGCTGAAGAAACTCCACTCGAGCAGATATCCGAACGCGATCGACAGCAGCAGACCGACCGCGAGCGTCATGAAGAATCCACCGCCCAGCGTCACGCCGACCCACGGCGCAAGCGCGTACGCCATGTACGCACCGATCATGTAGAAGCTGCCATGCGCGAGGTTGATCACGCCCATGATCCCGAAGATCAGCGTCAAGCCGCTTGCGACCAGAAACAGCAGCAGGCCGTACTGGACGGCGTTTAGACACTGAATCAGAAACGTCGCGAAGTCCATGGGCAGCAAAAAAAAACGGTGCGCAGTTGCCCGCGCACCGCAGCGATCGAGAATTTAATTGACTACATCTTGCAGCCGGTCGCAGGGTCGGCAAGGGCCTTCACCGCGACCTTCTGGTACTTGTTGGAATTGCCCTCGACCTTGCGCAGGTAAATGTCGTGCACGGGATTGTGCGCTTTCGACAGTGTGAAGGCGCCCCGCGGACTATCGATCTTTGCCGCCTCCATTGCCTTGATCATGTCCGCACGCCGCGAAACGTCGCCATTGACACCGCTAAGCCCGGCGCCAAGGAGTTGCGCGGCGTCATAGCCTTGCGCTGCGTAAACATCGGGCTGAAGTTTGTAAGTCTTGGCGTAGCCAAGGCGAAACGATTTGTCCTTTGCGTTTGGCAAATCGTCAGCGTAGTGCAGCGTGGTCAGTACGCCCTGCGCCGCAGCACCTTGCGCTTCGAGCGTGCCGTCGGTCAAAAAGCCGGGGCCGTAGAGCGGCACGCTCTTCATCAGCCCCGCCGCTGCGTAGTCCTTGACGAACTTAACCGCGCCGCCACCGGCGAAGAATGCAAACGTCGCATCGGGTTTCAACGACGCTATTTCGGTCAGCAATGCCTGGAACTCGACACCTGGAAACGGGAGGTTCAGTTCCTTGACTACTTTGCCGCCCCCCTTGGCGAAGCCTTCCTTGAACGCGCTGGCCATCTCGTCGCCTGCGGCGTACTTCCAAGTGATCGACGCCGCCGTCTTGTGGCCGCGCTCAGCCGCAACGACGCCGGCCGCATAGGCCGATTGCCAGTTCGAGAATGACGAGCGAAAGATGTTGGGCGCGCACATCGGCCCGGTCAGCGCATTTGCGCCCGCATTCGGAACGATCAGCAGCGTATTGGAGTCGCGCGCCACCTTGGCCATCGCCATCACGACACCCGAGTGAACGGTGCCGACGACGACGTCGACCTTGTCGCGATTGATCAGCTTGCCGACGTTGTCGGTCGCCTTTGCAGGATCCGACTCGTCATCGACGCGAAAATATTCGATCTCCCGACCGCCGATCTTTCCGCCCTGTTCCTGTACGTACAGTTTGAAGCCGTTTTCGATTGCATTGCCCAACGCGGCGAAGGTGCCGGTGTAAGGAAGCATCAATCCGACCTTCAGCTTCTGCTGCGCGGTCGCAGGCATTGCAAGCAACCCCGCGCACAGTGCAGCGGTCAGGGCAATGGTCTGTCGTCGTTTCATTAAATGGCTCCGTTATCTATGTTGTGCAATGAATTCCAGTGTCGCCTCTGTCAGGCGCTGAGGCTGATCGCGATGCGGCGCGTGCCCACATGCTGCCAACCTCAATTGGTGGGCGTGAGGTACGTGGGTCGCGATGCTGTCGAGTTGCGCCATTGTTCCGTATTCGTCGTCTTCCCCTTGAACCGCTAGCACGGGCGCCGAAATTTGCGGCAACATCGATTCGATGTTCCAGTTGCGAAAGGCCGGATCGAGCCAGATGTCGTTCCATCCCCAGAAAGCTGAATCCGGATCGCGGTGATGGCGCCCAAGCTTAACCTTCAGGCTGGGTCCTTGCGTATCGGTGGTTACGTAGGCTTCGCGCGCGGCGGCGATACTCGAGATTGAAAGATCTTCGACAAACAGGTGCGGCGCAAGCACCACGAGTCCTGCAACGTTTCTTGGGAAAGAGGCTGCATGGATCAAGGCGATTGAAGCGCCGTCGCTGTGACCCACGAGCCACGGCGGTTCTGCGGCTGCGTCTGCACCCAAAGCGTGCAGCAACGCCGGCAGGATCTCGGTCGCCTGCGAGTGCATGTACCCGACCGGCCACTTTTCGTGCGCAGGACGTGCGCTCGACTGCCCATAGCCTGGCCGGGAATAAATCAGTCCGCGAAAGCCTCCGGCGGCGCAAAGCTTTTGCGGCCAGCCGCGCCACATCGTGACCGACCCCAGCCCTTCATGAAGAAACACGAGCAGGGGTAAGGCCGAACTCGCTCCGACCCATGCGTATTCGAGGTCGAACTCGCGCGACCCCGAGACAACGCGCGCGCGCAGCACATCGGGCCCGTCATCCAATCGCTGCTTCCTTTTCGCGCAGTTTGAAGCGCTGGATCTTGCCGGTCGCAGTTTTCGGCA
>JACCYC010000329.1 GCA_013696665.1 Burkholderiaceae bacterium
CAAAAACCGGAGCTCCACCCATGACGTCGGGTGAAGAGCTGACAACGGACTGGTTCGCCATGGATTTCTCTCCTTCTCTACACAGTTCGAAACACAGTCACATCCGAGGACGTTTCCGCCTCGTCGCCGCCGCGATGCAGGGTCTTGAAGATCTGGACGGCGTTGGCTTTCAGCTGATCGGTGATGCCGATGCGGATCGCGTTCCCGCGAAAACCCTCGTCCAGGCAGACCACCCGCTCCGGTTTGCGGGCGGCCATGGCCCGGATGAGGTTGTCGCCCTCGATGATTAGGTTCTCCGTGGTGTCAAAGTTGACGCTCTCTTCTGGACACGGTCGCAGCGTGCCGAGACTTAGGCTTTGGATGGCCCTGAAGCAGTCGGCCTTCCCCGGCCAGTTCATGCAGTAGCGCTCCTTGCCTACATCTACTGTCTCGCCCAGCGCCAGTTTCAGGCGCTCAAAGTCAATCTTGCTGCCCTCGGTCAGGATTTCCGGAAAGAGGCGCAGCAATTCCTGTCGTTTGTCCTCAGCGATGTCATGCGAACGCAGGTCAAGTTCTTCGGGTTCCACTGTTTGATTGTCCTCGATGAGATTTTTGTCCATTATTTCCGCCTCAACCCGCTTTCGCCGTCACACGCAATTTGACGTGAGTTTTTTTCTGCAGGGCATTCACGATACCGAAGAAATTCTCCGTGCTCGGGTTTCCGTGCGGCGCCAGCATCCGGTGTAAGCTTTTGCTCGGTTTATCGAGTTCGGCCGCTAATTCTTCGAACCCCACGGTGGCGTTGACCAAATCGCGCAGGATGGCCTTGCCGGTGGTTAGGTCGCCTCCGAGATAGGCATTGATCGCTTCAGTGAAGAGCGCTTCCCGAAAACGCGGGTCGCGTCGGGCGCGTGCGGCCACTGTTTCTTTGAAATCCCGTGTGAGTGCCATACCTCCTCCTATCCGGTTAGCTCTTGGCTTTGCGGCGGCGATAATCGGTCCAGCGCGCCTTCGCCGCCTCAATAGCCTGTTGTTGGCGTTGCTTGCTGCTGCCGCCCAGTAAAATGACGATGTTCTGACCGTCCCTTCCGAAATAGATCCGGTAGCCTGGACCAACATTGAGTGTTCGTTCGAATACACCCGAACCCACACCTTTCACGTTCGAGAAGTTGCCCGCCGCCATTTGGTACATAGCCCCCGCGACCTTTGCCGCCGCCGGTGCATTGAGGCCTTCGAACCAGTGGGCGTACGGCGAACGGCCGTCAGAATCGAGGTACTCAAGAATTTGGATATCCGTCATTCGCTTAAAGTAACGTAAAAGTTACCATATGGACCGCTTTGGCGCAATCAGGCCACACTCCACCTTATGGTGAAGAGCGGTTCTTGTTCGATTCGCTGTTCCAACCGTCGGCTAATTTCATCCAACAGCGCGTCTTTCTGGCGTTCGATCTCCCTTGATGCCTCATCGAAGTTTTTCCAAGTCTCGGTGCGCTTGGATTCCAGGTGGCGCACAGCCCGCTGGTGTTCGAGTTTGTCTGGCAAGTTTGGAGCCAGACGCGCAGCCTTCTTTGTTTCCTTGATGGTCTCATCCAATTCATCAAGTTCTCCCTTGAGTGAGGCACGTCGATCCTCGGCCCAGTGGTCGAGTTTATCCATCTCGACTTCGAACAACATCCCATTTTTTGTCGCAATCGAGTCGATGAACTCTTGGATCTGCCATGTAGCCATGTCTTCCAGCGTCGTATTTATGTTGGTAGGCAGCGACCCTACCCTTTTCTCTTCACCGGGAAGGTCAAAGAGCCTGCGGCACTGGGCGCCATCCACGATCTCCCCACTATCGGTCACGCCTGCAAGGATCAGCTGGTCTTCGGTCTCAAAGGCAGTGAGAGTCACGTGCACGCACCTGAGCCAGCCGCTTTTGCCTCTAAGAGACTCAAGGGTCGTAATGTTTTTACCACTCTCAGCATAACGAAAGATCACGTCACCGGTCTGGATTGGCAATCCTTTGGCTTGTGCAAGCAGACGCTGTGCCAAAGGATGGCCGACACGGTAGGTGTTTGCGTCCTCAACATTCTTGCCCATGCGATAGGGGCCAGGATGAATGGTCTCCCCTGGAAAAGAGTTCCGCTCCAACGCGAAGCTATACTCCCGCTCCGTAAAGCGGGCATAGGGCGTGAGGAGGTATTGTGTGAGACGCCAGAGTTGTTCTTCAAAGCGGTCCAAATAATCAAGGCTTTGAATGCGCACCTTCTCCACCACGTCCTGATTGAAATTGTTGAGCAGCTTTTCGCGGGCGTCCCGTTGCCCTTCCACAATTTCAGATTCGAGGTCCCGTTGGAGTGCGTCGAACTCGAACTGAATCTGTTCTGGTGTCCGGCATTTTTGGTAGATGGTGGCGATGCGTTTCTCAAAGTCCACGCCTGATTCCACCGCACCCAGCACCTCGTCGCTTGCCCCGAACACTCCATTGAAAAGGCGAAATTTCTGGTCCAATAGCTGATACACCCTCAGATCGGCGGCGTTGGTCCGATTGAGGAAGTTCACCACCACTACGTCGAACTTTTGACCGTAGCGATGGCAGCGGCCAATGCGCTGCTCTATTCGTTGGGGATTCCATGGTAGGTCATAGTTCACCAAGAGATTACAGAATTGGAGGTTAATTCCCTCCGCAGCGGCTTCCGTGGCGATCATGATAGCTGCCTCATCGCGGAAATAGTCCACAAGCGCTGCCCGCATGTCCGCGCTGGGCGAACCGCTAATACGATCGGTGCCCGCATGTTGCTTCAGCCAATGCTGGGAGATTTTCTTTGATTTGGGGTCGTTGTTTGTGCCGTTAAATAACAATACCTTGCCCGCAAACTCGGTTTGCTCAAGGACGCGAAAGAGGTATTCCTGTGTGCGCCGGGACTCTGTGAAAATGATTGCCTTCTGCTGAATCGTGGTGCCGACCTGGTTCTTCTGGGCCTCGGCCGCTGCGGCAAATCCCCGTCGGAGCGCCGTCAAGAGCACCTCACCTTTCGAGTTCTTAATGATGGACTTAGCCAGCGCATGGAATTCCCGAAGCTTGGCCATCTCCTGTCAAAGTTCGGTTAGCTGTTCAGGATTCAGGCGCACACGCTCGGCTTGCGAAGTGCTGTTCTCGTCTTCTTCCCACTCGTCGGCCAGTTCATCCAGGTCTTCCAAGTTGTCCGGCAACTCATCTGGCAGCACGTCCACTGCTTCACTCGCAGTGGCAGCTGCCTCCAGTTTGTTCGCAAGGCCATCCAATGTGCTGGAAATGGCATGCGTGGAAGAGCCCAGGAGTTTGCGGAGGATGAGCGTCATGAGTTGTCGCTGACTGGCGGGGAGGGCATAGAGCGTGGGCTGCTGGAGATAATCGGAGACCAAGTCGTACAGTCGCTGCTCTTCTGCCGTTGGCACAAACTCCTGAACCAGGGCATGGCGGTTGGTATATTTCACATACTGCAACACCTGCTTGCGCAGCGTGCGTTTGCACAGTGGCCTGAGTCGCTCCTTCAGCTCCGCGAAGTCGGCGTCGTTTCCGAGCCGTGCGAACCGGGCTCGGAAGCTCTTTAAGTCCCCGAAGGCAAAGTCGTCGATGATGCTCACCAAACCATAGAGTTCCAGGAGCGAATTCTGGAGGGGTGTTGCAGTCAGAAGCACTTTGGGAAATGGTGAGACGGCCTGCTTGATGGCAGTGGCAATCTTGCTGGAAGATTTATAGACATTTCGCAGCCGATGGGCTTCGTCGATCACGACGAGATCCCAATTGGTTTGGCGCAGGTAAGGCTCCTTGGTACGGGCAAATTGGTATGAGCAGAGGACGATCTCATCGCGCTGGAAAGGATTGAGGTTTCCGGCGCGGATGGCCTCATTGAAGCTTCGATTTTCTAAAATTGCGGATGGCAGATAGAATTTGTCGGCCAACTCCTGCCCCCATTGCTTGCGTAGGTTGGCCGGCACAATGACCAGAAGGCGCCGCTTGCGTTCAGCCCACTTTTGGGAGATCAATAACCCGGCTTCAATTGTCTTGCCGAGGCCGACCTCGTCCGCGAGAATCGCACCGCGTGAAAATGGGCTGCGGAAGGCATACAGCGCCGCCTCAACCTGGTGAGGGTTGAGATCTACCTAGGCATCCGATAACGCAGCAGCAAGCTTTTCGATGCTATCCGGTGCGCATCGCTTGGTTAGCTCATACGCAAAATATTTGGCGTGGTAAGAGGTAATCATTTGCGCCGTAAAATACTTATTTCTTCACGAGAAAACACACTGCATGTGTGGAGAAAGCGTCTATAGGTTTGCGGGTTTGGTCTTCGAGTGTGGGCATGGGCCTGTTAGGGGTTCTCAGGCTAATTTTAATGACTGGCTTATGGATGCCCTATTTAGTCTTTGCCATGCTACTCAACTCATTGAATAAAGTATAGATTTATTGTTTATGAGGGTTTGGTGGAAATATTTTTGACGGAGAAAGTTTTTGAAGAGGGATTTTTCCGGACGGCGTGAGGGGATGGGGAGGAGATGGATGGCAGAAATTGCAGGAATGAAGGTAGGGGGCAATATAGAGGTTTGATGCTGAATGTCGGGGGTGATTGATAGATGCCGGGTTTCGGCCCGGCAGCCGAGCCACTTTTGTTTCGGCGAAAGTGGCCAAAACCATTTTCACCAAGGTCAGGCAAATTAAATCGTGCTGACGTAAGGCCCTGGAGGGCGGCCCAACTCGCAAGGCTCAGACAAGGTCCGCCTCTTGATTCGTGCGTCAGCCCGGTTGGCCGACCTGCAGGTGGTGGGTAGG
>JACCYC010000375.1 GCA_013696665.1 Burkholderiaceae bacterium
GCTCTCCGGTCTGACCAGAAAATAGACGACGCCGTTGTTGCGAGCCACCAATTTCTTCACTAGACGCTTGCCAATGAAGCCCGTAGCGCCGGTGACGAAGTAAGTCATCGGGTGTCTCCCCAAGTTGGAACCAGGTTAATTTTTTTTAGAGCTCACGCCAGTTTAGCTCCCGCACTAGAGGCCGGGTTCTATCCCGAGCGTTGTCGCCGCCGGACCGCCCTCCTACACTGCACGCCCTCTACTTCATTAAAATGTGGGAGCAGCCGATGGTTAAGAAACTCAAGGCAATGGCCGAAAAATCGCGCGGTGACAGCCAGTTGTCCGGTGCAATCAAGGAATCGGCGCACGAGATATGGCTCGCCGGCCTGGGTGCATTTGCCAAGGCGCAAGAGGAAGGCCAGAAGGTCTTCAAGGCGCTGGTTCGTGAGGGCAGTTCCCTCCAGCAGCGTACGGTGAAAGTCACCGAAGACAAGATGACTGATGTCAGCGGTCGGGTCAACGATGTCACCAGCAAAGTCACCCAAGTCGCCGCTGATCTGCAAAAACAGGCGACCGGGACATGGGACAAGCTGGAAGGCGTGTTTGAGAAGCGGGTCGAGCGCGCACTCGAGCGCCTGAGCGTACCGACCAAGAAAGAGATCAACGCGCTGGCTCAGCGCGTTGAAGAGCTCGGGCAGAACATGGCAAGAAGCACGCGCTCGACGCCTGCGCGCAAGGCTTCGGCCAAGCGCGCAAAGTCGGCCAAAAAGACAGCGCGCTAGTCTTGGAGGCAAGTCCGGTGCTGTGACCCGACAGCACCGGCAATTCGCTTTGGTCACGAACTTCGCTCTGGAACTCTTTTTTTCCAGCAACGGCGTCGCGCTATTCTGGCGTGATGAACCGCAAGCCACCCCGCCGCACGCGCGAGCGCATCCTCGACCTTTCGCTGCGGCTATTCAACGACTTCGGCGAGCCCAATGTCAACACCACGTTGATTTCCGAGGAGATGAAGATCTCGCCGGGCAATCTGTACTACCACTTCAAGAACAAAGACGACATCATCAATTGCATTTTTCAGGAATTCGAGCGCGAGATCGATCAGGTGCTGGCGGTACCCACCGGGCGAGCCGCGAATGTCGAAGATGTCTGGCTGTTTCTTCATCTGCTGTTTGAACAGATCTGGAAATACCGATTTTTTTACCGCGACCTGAACAACCTGCTCGCGAACAATCGCGTTCTCGAACTCAAGTTCAAGCGTTTGCTGCAAGACAAAGTCGTGGTCGCACGCCGTTTGTGCGAAAGTCTGCAAGGTCCCGGCGACCTCGACGCGAACGCGCAACAGGTCGATGCGCTGGCCACCAACATGGTCGTAGTGGCAACCTACTGGCTGTCATACGCATACGTCCTCGACCCACGCCGCTCCAATGATCCCGCAGTGGTTGACGTGGCACTTCAGCGCGGCTGTTATCAGGTGATGGCGTTAATGGCCCCGTATCTGACGGGCGATTCGCGACGCCTGCTGGAAAAACTCGCGGTCGAGTATCTGGGCGACTAGTGCATTTAGGGAGACAACATGGCGAAGACCTGGACCAAATTTCCGCATTCAGACAAACGGTTCTTGTACACGCCGGCCATATTGAAGAAGTCGTGGGACCGACTGCATCGTGGAGATGCAGAACCGCTCCCAAAAAACGATGGGGTCATCGACGCGTGGATTGCTTTCCACGCAGGCTCTTTTCAGGAGGCGGCCGAGTTGGGTGAGCGCGCCGGCGCCGACGGGGTCAATGTAGCCAACAAATCGCAGGCGATTTACGCGAACTACCTGGAAAGTGCCGATCGCAGAAAGCTCGAGCTTTTCGACGAAGTCGCAGCGCGGGCCGAGCGCTTGCAAAAAGATCAGCCCAAGAACGCGAACGCGTACTACTGGCAAGCGTATGCACTCGGGCGATACGCCCAGGGAATCTCAATTACCAAGGCACTCACGCAAGGTATCGGCGGAAAGGTGAAAGCAGCGCTCGAAACCACACTCAAGCTCGCTCCGAAGCACGCCGATGCGCACATTGCCTTAGGCGCGTACCACGCTGAAGTGATCGATAAAGTTGGAGCAATGATCGGCGGGTTGACCTATGGTGCCAAGAAAGACGTTGCACTGAAGAACTATCAGACAGCGTTGAAGCTAAATCCCGATTCGGCGATTGCCCGCATTGAGTATGCGAATGGACTCGTCATGCTGGAGGGGAAAAAAGCGTTGCAACAGGCTGAGCAGCTGTATGCGGAGGCCGCCGGCTGCGAACCGATGGATGCTATGGAGAAGCTTGATGTCGAGCAGGCTCGCGCTGAAATCGAAGATTAATGTTTAGAAACGTGATCCCTGTTCTTGCAGAAATTCGATCTCCTCGCGCGTGGAGGCGCGGCCAAGGATCTCGTTTCGATGAGGGAACCGCCCAAACCTCTTAATGACATCGAAGTGTTTGATCGCCCAGGACAGTGGGTCTGATAAACCATCGCCCGCGAGCTGCTCGAATAGCCTTACCGATTCTTCCTGATCGTTCAAGAACTCGGAATGCTCGAATGGCATGTACGCAAACCATCGCTCGACGAGCCGTAGCTTGCGATCGTCGCCCCGATCAACGAGTCCGGATGAAAGCTGCAATGCCTTGGGATCACCCGCGAACGATTGCGCAGTATCGCGGTAGATGTTGCGGGGAAATTGGTCAAGCACGAGGATCGACGCAAGCGTCTCGAGTGGTGAATCGGTCTGTTGCGCATGATCGTCAAGCAAGGCAGCCTCAACGAGGTTGCCGAACTTCTCGCGAATCAATTGATCAGTAGCCTCGGATTTGGTGAACCATAGCGTTCGCACTTTCCCCGCTTCCGCGTCGCCCGGGGCACCGAACCAGAAATCAATAACCGGACGCGCATTCATCGGGTGGCGATCACGCGAAAAAAAGGCGCCGCATGCGGCGCCCTTTCTCTGAACCTCAGCTCACGCCGCCGCGTACATCGTGGCGCGCTTCCGAACCACCTCGAGCAGGCCCTGACAGGCGTCCTCAACATAGTCGAGAACCGTACCAAACCCTTCCGGCCCACCGTAGTACGGGTCCGGAACGGTGGCCGCGTCGAATTCGCCCGCGTAGCGCATCAGCAGATGCAACTTGTGTTTCTGCTGCCGGGGGCACTGTTGCTGCAACAGCGACAGGTTCTCCCAGTCCATTGCGAGAATCAGGTCGTATTCATGGAAATCGGACTGCGTGATCTGCCGCGCGCGCAGCTCGGTCAGCTCATAGCCGCGTTTGCGCGCAGCCTGCTGGCCACGCACGTCAGGTGGCTCGCCGACATGGTAGGCGTGCGTCCCCGCCGAGGCGATCTGCACAGTGTCTTCGAGGCCGGCGTCGCGCACCATCTTGCGGAACACCCCTTCCGCAATGGGAGAGCGGCACACATTACCCATGCAAACAAACAGTATTTTTGTCATCACATATCGCCTTTAAGTGACGGGACCAACCGCCTGTTCAGTGGGCTTGTGGCCCCCTGTCAAATGCCAAATGCGCCGGAAGCCGGCACCGTGATGGAGCAGACCCGTCAGCCCTAGCAAAGTTCGCGCCTTCTACAACTGTTACTACAAAAATCGGGGCAGTCCCACATGGCACAAGCGCCGCGCGGGTTAGGCCGCTTTGTCCGGCGCGACCAGGGCAGCCACGTTGGTAGCCCCTCCCGCTCCGAACACTTGTTCCTTCAACAGCACCAACTGGTCGCGCACCCGCGCCGCCTTCTCGAACTCCAGATTCTTCGCGTGCTCGAACATCTGCTTCTCCAAGCGCTTGATTTCCCTGGAAACCTGCTTTTCCGACATCACTTCGTACTCCGCGGCGTCCGATGCGGCTTTACGGTCATGTCGCTCCGTTGTGGCGTCGTACACGCCGTCGATCATCTCGCGCACGTCTTTTACAATGCTGCGGGGAACGATGCCATTGGCCGCGTTAAATGCAGTTTGTTTCTCGCGTCGACGGTCGGTCTCGTCAATCGCGCGCTGCATCGAATCAGTCACCCTGTCGGCATACATGATCGCCATGCCATTTAGATTGCGGGCTGCGCGTCCAATGGTCTGAATGAGCGACCGCTCCGAGCGCAAGAAGCCTTCCTTGTCCGCATCGAGGATGGCCACCAGCGACACTTCAGGCAGGTCCAGACCTTCGCGCAACAGGTTGATACCCACGATCACGTCGAACACGCCGGCGCGCAGGTCGCGAATGATTTCAACGCGCTCGACGGTGTCAATATCCGAATGCAGGTAACGCACCTTGACGCCATGCTCGGACAGGAATTCGGTCAAATCCTCCGCCATGCGCTTGGTGAGCGTAGTAATCAGCACCCGATCGCCCTGGTCGGTCCGCAGCTTGATCTCGGAGAGCACGTCGTCGACCTGTGTGCGCGCGGGCCGGACCTGGATTTGCGGATCGACAAGTCCGGTCGGACGCGCCACTTGCTCAACCACCTGGGACGAATGCTCCAACTCGTAATTGGCAGGCGTCGCGGATACGAAAATCGAACGCCGCATCTTGCGTTCAAATTCGTCGAAGCGCAGCGGCCGGTTGTCCAGCGCTGATGGCAGCCGGAATCCGAACTCGACCAGCGTTTCCTTACGCGCGCGGTCACCCCGATACATGCCGCCGAGCTGCGGAATTGTCACGTGCGACTCGTCGATCACCATCAATGCATCCGGGGGCAAATAATCTACGAGCGTGGCCGGGGGCTCGCCCGGCATCGCGCCGGAAATATGGCGTGTGTAGTTCTCAATCCCTCGGCAGAAACCAAGCTCGTTCATCATTTCAATATCGAACCGCGTACGTTGCTCGATGCGCTGGGCCTCCACCAACTTGCCCTGCGCCACGAATGATTCGATACGCTCCTTGAGCTCTTGCTTGATGTTTTCGATCGCCCGCACCACGTTTTGTCGCGGCGTTACAAAGTGCGACGAGGGATACACCGTAAAGCGCGGAATCTTCTGGCGCACGCGGCCTGTCAGCGGATCAAATAACTGGATCGAATCCACTTCGTCGTCGTACAAATCGACTCGGACGGCCAGCTCTGCATGCTCGGCAGGGAAAATGTCGATCGTGTCGCCACGCACGCGGAACGTTCCGCGGGTGAAATCCATGTCGCTTCGCTTGTACTGCATCTGCGTCAGCCGCACGATGATGTCACGCTGGCTCAACCGGTCGTTATGCCGCAGAGTCAGCACCATCGAGTGGTAATCCGACGGATTCCCGATGCCATAAATGGCCGACACCGTGGCGACGATCACGACATCGCGACGCTCCAGCAGAGATTTAGTAGCCGACAGCCGCATCTGCTCGATGTGCTCGTTGATGCTGCTGTCTTTTTCGATATAGAGGTCGCGCGAGGGAACATAAGCCTCGGGCTGGTAATAGTCGTAATATGAAACGAAGTACTCAATGGCGTTGTTCGGAAAGAACTCGCGCATTTCCGAATACAGTTGCGCGGCGAGTGTTTTGTTCGGCGCAAGCACCAGCGTGGGACAGCCGATCTGCGCGATAACATTCGCCATGGTGTAGGTCTTACCGGAGCCGGTGACGCCAAGCAGCGTTTGAAACGCGAGACCATCGGCCAGGCCCTCCGCAAGGCGCACGATCGCCTGCGGCTGATCACCCGCCGCGGTAAACGGCTGATTCAGCTGAAACGGAGAGTTCGGAAATGTGGCGATCATCGAAATTTTGCGGTGCGGCAACCACCGCTGAGGGCCATCTTAACAGCCGACGCGTGAAAAGCCTAGACCCCTTAAAGTTTAAAAGGTAAGCTTTGTGTATAGAAAACAAAGTGTTATGTCTTATTTTGAAAAAGTTTATTAACATTCAAACGCTCGACCTGCAACCTTGTCCCGGACCGGACCCATGCACTGCCGCATCGGACATGCTAGGTAACGAGGCTGTTTCGCAATGAACCTGCAGCGCTCGGAGGCCCATGTTTGGCGGGTTGACCTCAGTCCTCGCTCGGATGGTCCAGAGCACGCCATTCTTTCGCCTGCCGAAAGTGCTCGGAGCGACAAGTTTGTGCGTATTTCTGATCGAGACCATTACATTCGCTCGCACGTTGCGCTTCGAAAAATTCTTGCGATTTACGTTGAGTGCAACCCTGCCCGTATCGAAATGGAAGTCAGTTCGGAAGGCAAGCCCCGCTTGGCTGGAACGGCGCTGCGATTCAATCTGAGCCATTCCGCACACCGGGCCCTGGTCGCGGTTACCTGTGACGGTGAGATCGGCGTAGATGTCGAAGAACGCAGGGAAGTCCGTGACTACATGAACCTCGCACAACAATTTTGTTCGCTGTCCGAGTTTCAGCGATTGCAACAGAAACCGGCAGCCCATCAACCGCTCGCGTTCCTGACCTGCTGGACACGCAAGGAAGCGCTGTTGAAGGCGACCGGCGCTGGATTACGAAATTTGGACCAGGCGGAGGTGGGTATCGACTCCGACTGCAGCATTGTGCAAACGTGGCACCGCAACAGCACAATCGAATTTCAAGTGCAGACACTTTTGCATTGGCCAACGGACGTAGTCTCGGTTGCCGCACCGCGCACGACATCGCGCATGCGCTTTATCAACTGTTCATGGAACTCTGTAACTGAGGGTGTTAGCGGCAGTGCCGCCGACTGGCCACGATGAGGCTGCCGCGCGAGGCCGTTTCGATGAGCGAAGCCCTGCGCTGATGGTCCGACGTGTTCGGGCGCGCGGTCAGAAACCGGGTCTCTCCAAGGCCGCACCCGCGTGCGACGCGATCGGGGCTAACTCTTGATTTATAGTGGAAACGCGCGCGATAAATTTTTGGAAATTTGATGTCAATTTCGCTTTTTTCCGGCATCCAAATGGCGCCGCGAGACCCGACGCTGGGACCTACGGAGGCCTTCAATCAGGATCCGAGCCCGGAAAAGGTGAATCTCGGAGTTGGGGTTTATCTCACCGATGAAGGTCGAATACCGGTCCTAAAGGCGGTTGCCGACGCTGAGCGGCGCTTGCTTGCGGCCACTGCCCCGCGGGGGTACTTACCGATCGACGGCATTGCGGCGTACGACACAGCCGTACAAAAACTATTGCTCGGAGAGTCGTCCCCGCTGATTGAGGCAGGATGTGCCATCACGGCGCAATCGCTCGGAGGCACGGGTGCGCTGAAGATCGGCGCGGATTTGCTTAAGAAAGTTTTGCCTCGCGCCAGTGTCGCGATAAGTGATCCGACCTGGGACAACCATCGCGGGGTATTTGAAAGCGCTGGATTTCCCGTCGTCGCATACCCGTACTACGACTCGGCCACGCGCGGTGTTCGATTTGAAGCGATGGTGGCCTTTCTAAACGCCCAAGCGCCCGGAACGATCATCGTTTTGCACGCGTGTTGCCACAACCCGACCGGTGTTGATCTGACAGCAGACCAATGGGAGTCGCTGCTTGTCGTGCTACGCGAGCGGGCGTTGGTGCCTTTCCTCGACATTGCCTATCAAGGCTTTGCCGCCGGCATCGAAGAGGACGGCGCAATCGTCCGCAAGTTTGCGGAGTCCGGGATGCCGGTGCTGATCGCCAGCTCCTTTTCAAAGAGTTTTTCCCTGTACGGCGAGAGAGTGGGCGCATTGACCATCATTGACTCGAACCGGGAAGAATCCACGCGGGTTTTGAGTCAGTTGAAGCGCGTAATTCGCGCCAATTATTCAACACCGCCTACCCACGGCGGATCGTTAGTGTCTATCGTGCTGACAACGCCGGCTCTGCGGGACTCTTGGCTCCAGGAGCTCACTGAGATGCGCGAACGCATCAAGCGGATGCGTGTCTCGCTGGTGGAACGCTTGCGGGCTCATGACGCCAATCGTGATTTCTCGTTCGTGCTGCGACAGACCGGAATGTTTTCGTACAGCGGGCTGACGGAGAACCAAGTTGACCGTCTGCGTGAAGACTTTCACATCTATGCGGTGAACACCGGACGCATTTGCGTGGCCGCGCTGAACAGCAAAAATGTCGACTACGTTGCTAAGGCGATTACGTCGGTGCTTGACGACGCTCCACTATAATCAGACCTCCGCATTCCTCGATAGCTCAGTTGGTAGAGCGACGGACTGTTAATCCGCAGGTCCCAGGTTCGAGCCCTGGTCGAGGAGCCTACTCTCTGTATTCACCTTCGGCATGGCGCTCCACATGCTCGTCAGATGAGCAGTTCTGTCTGTCGGTTCTGCGCGGCGCCGCTGCGCACGACTTTCGTCGACCTCGGCATGTCGCCGTTGTGCCAGACGCACATCCGCGCGGACCAGTTGAATGAAGCGGAGTCGTTCTATCCGCTTCATGCCTTCGTATGCGATAAGTGTTTTCTGGTGCAACTGC
>JACCYC010000001.1 GCA_013696665.1 Burkholderiaceae bacterium
GTGTTTACGTCGACCACCTCGATGCATGGCGGTCAGGAATCAACGCTGCTGTCGATGATGCTTCCGTTGCTGCATCAGGGAATGCTGGTGTTGGGGATTCCTTATACGGAGCCGGACCTGCGTACAACCCGGAGCGGGGGCACACCGTACGGCGCGAGCCATTACGCGGCCCCCGGTATCGCGCCGCGATTGAGTGACGAAGAGCGCCGACTCGCGATCGCGCTCGGAACTCGTCTTGCCCGCACTGCAATGCTTCTGGCGCGGCGCTAAGTAGATGTTGTTGTCGCAATTGCATCAGATTGTCGGCGCTGCGTACGTGCTGACAGCGGCGGAGGACACGGCACCCTATCTGACCGATTGGCGGCGCCGCTTTACCGGGCGCGCACTTGCCGTCGTGCTGCCAGGCTCTACCGACGAGGTCGCCGCCGTTGTAAAAACGTGTGCGGAACGAAAGACTCCGATCGTTCCACAAGGCGGTAATACCGGCCTGGTGGGTGGCGCAACGCCCGACATGTCGGGTGACGCAATCGTGCTGTGCCTCAAGCGCATGAACCGCGTGCGCGATGTCGATGCGATCAATGGCACGATAACCGTCGAGGCAGGGTGCGTGCTGCTTGACGTGCAGCAGGCTGCGCGCGACGCCGGGCAATTATTTCCGCTATCCCTGGCTGCCGAAGGCAGCGCAACGATCGGCGGAAATTTGAGCACCAATGCAGGCGGCACGCAGGTTTTGCGTTATGGCAACGCGCGCGATCTCACGCTGGGGCTCGAAGTCGTATTACCGACCGGAGAGGTCTGGAACGGCCTGCGTGCGCTGCGCAAGGACAATACCGGCTACGACTTGCGCGATCTCTTCATCGGTGCGGAAGGAACTCTCGGAGTGATCACGGCGGCGTGTCTGAAGACGTTTGCTCTGCCGCGTGCGCAGGTCAGCGCGATGTTTGCGCTCGACTCAGTCGGCAACGCCGTTGAATTACTGAAGCTCGCCCAGTCTGCCGCGGGCGCCACGCTGACCGCATTCGAGCTGATCTCCGACACGTGCCTGCGTATCGTGACGCGCCACTTCGCCAATCAGCGTTCGCCATTCGGAGCGTCGCATTCTCAATATGTACTGTTGCAGTTGAGTAATCACGAAGATGAGCACCATGCTGCGACACTGCTGCAAACGATGGCGGAAAGCGCGCTTGAAAAGCGGCTGATCGTCGATGCAGCGATTGCCCAATCATCGGCGCAAAGCGCTTCGTTATGGAAGTTGCGCGAGCTGATTTCAGACGCGCAAACGCTCGAGGCGAAACACATTAAGCACGACATATCCGTGCCAATCTCTTCCATCCCGCGCTTTATCCACGAAACAGACGCATTGCTTGCGAGCAACTTTGCGGGCGTGGAAATGGTGACCTTTGGCCATCTGGGTGACGGCAATCTTCATTACAACGTACGGTCCCCGATCGGCCTTTCCGATGAAGAATTTTTTGCGATGCAGCCGGCGATCTACCGCTGCGTGCACGACCAGGTCGTGCGTTTTCAAGGTTCCATTTCGGCAGAACACGGCATCGGACAACTTAAACGCGATGAAAATGCGCGTTACAAATCGTCGATAGAAATGAATCTGATGCGCGCCATCAAGCAGGCTTTCGATCCGCTCAATATCATGAATCCGGGCAAAGTCCTGTAACAAAGCGGTTGTTAGTCGCGGCAGGCCGAACATCCGGTGCCGGCGTTGCAACCTGAGTCCCAGCTTCACGCTAGAAATTAGGACGTTTTTCGGATCATCGAGGGGCGGCAGGTTCGCTACGATGCCTCCAGGTTCAGATCGGTCTCAGGAGAATGCATGCACTTCAATCTCAGGCTCGCAGCCGTCATCGGCGCCCTTACTCTGTCGAACGGGTTAGCAGCGACCGAGCTTTCAACCGAATTACAGACCTACGGCCCTCTTAAGCAGCCACGTCCGGTGCAGGGCGTCAAGCCGCTTCCGAACCTTGGCATCGACGCCTTGCGGGGTGACGGCATCTACCTGATCAACGGCCTGCGTGTCGCTAACCTGCGCGCAAGCGACAAACCCGGAGCGGAAGATCGCTACGCGTTGACCGAAACGACGAACGATGCAAAGACGGGGGCCGTGCACAGCAACATCGACGCCGGTAATTTTGTTCTCAACGGCGAGCGTCGGCCCGTCGGGCGTCCGAACTTTGCGATTCCCGCTCCGGACGGCACCATTTATTTGATCTTCTCCGGTCAGAACCCGCTGCGCGTTGCAGTGACGCTGCAGCCGTTCGACGTTTCTGGCCTGCATATTCAACCGTTCCTGCGTACGCCAGACAACTATTTGAAGCAGGAAGCCGCCAAAGTAGGCAGTGCGGTGTTTCCCAAGGACTCGGTCGCTTACCTGGTGACCGCCCGTTTCATCGACGATGTGCTGATGTTGCCGGCTCGTGAATCGTTCACTGGAGCGAGCAACACGGGGCAATTTGTCGGCAATTTCTCCAAAGAGATCCCGTACTGCCTCGCCTATGAAGACCGCAAGGGTGCCAAGCCGTACGCCATGCTGTTCAAACCCGGCGCAAACAAAAAAGGGGCGGTCGATTTGTATGCGGCGAAAACGGGCACGCTGTTCTGCGATCGCGACGGCGCGAAAGCGCTGGATGAAGGCGAGTGGGAAGAACGCACGATTTCCGGCACGCGCGCTGTGGTGCTTTCATTCCCGGCGAATGTCGACCCGCTCGACACCGGCGTTACGAACGTCGAACGCGAATCGGCCAAGATCGCGTTTATTGAACCGAGCAAAGGCACGCCCGGCGTTCGGCCCGGCAAGCTTTATCAGGCCGGCGCAAAGATTTATGACTATCAATATCGATTTAACAAGGCGGCCGCTGATGCAGTTCGCAGTGCCCTGGGCGCGCCGTAACGATCATTTGCGCGAGCTACACGATTCCCACGGCATTCGATAGACTCATGCGCGATGAAGATCGCGGTCTTGATTTCTATTGTCGGCCTGCTGCAGACAACCTCGGCTGGCGCGCAAACAATTCAGCGTTGCGAGGGCGCCGGACAGCGAATTACCTACGCCAATGCCGAGTGCCCGGCGGGCACGCGCGCCGTCAAGGCGTTGCCTCCTGCCCCACCACCATCGGCTCAAAGTCGTGCCGAGACAAAGGCACAACTGCAAAGAGACAAGGACGCGGTGAAAACGCAGCAGAAGCCAGTCGTGCAGGACAAAGCGCTGCGCGCACCTTCCAGCAGCGACCTGCAGAAGGCTGCCGATTGTGGCTATCTGCAAGCGTCGCTCGATTCGTCACGTCAGTTGCGTAACGTGCTGACCACGAGACCGTATTACTCAACCGAAGACGTAGAAGAAGCCGACGCGCGGATCAATGAACTCGCTGCCGAATATCGCCGCGTCTGCGGCTGATACGCGTGCTGTCAACAGCGTTTTACCTATCACTAAAGGATTGCCGATGAACGCTGCACGCGCATGCCTGCTTTTTGCCTTCTCGACAACGCTGCTCGCATCCGGCGCCATGAGCCAACAGATCCAGGTGTCCCGCTGCGAAAGCAAAGACGGTACGGTGACGTATTCAAATCGTGAGTGCCCCGCAGGGACTTCGCCGGTGCGCAAGGTCAACACTTCGCCACCGGTGGCGGTGCCCGACCAAAAGGCAGCAAAGGATCGCGCCAAAAAAGATGCGGCCGAAGTAAAACAGACCGACAAAGAGCGCGAACAAAAGGCTGCTGAAGAAAAGCGCGCTGCCGACAAGCGCGAGAAATCCGAAGTCAAAGTCGCGGATCGCTGCGAGCGTGCCCGACGCGACCTGGCGCGCGCAGTTCAGGCACGCAACGCGCTTGACACGAAAGCTGCGACGGTCGAACAGATGCAGAAGGCGAGCCAGGAAGTAAGCAGGCGCGACGCCGAGTTACCGAAGTTCTGCCCGACGTAGGCTTGCCGCTGGCGGATCTAGAGGCCGAGATGTTCAGGCGGCCTCTGGCCAGGTGCTGGCTCGCTCTTGGATTGCTTCGAGCGCAAACATGAGTACATCGGCACCGTAGCGCTGCAAGACATCCGCATTGCTTAACGTGCGGCGCCATTGGCGAGCGCCGCGCATCCCCTGGAACAATCCAAGCATCTGGCGCACGACGTGCCGCGGTGCGACTCCACACTTTATCTGCTGGCGCAGATACTCAGTCATGCGGAGCACTACGACCTCGCGCGACATCGTGGTGGCAGATTCTCCGAACACCCTTTGATCGACGCAAGACAGCAGAAATGGATCGTGATACGCGGCGCGGCCGAGCATTACACCGTCAAGCCCAACCAGCTGATCCAGCGCCGCATCGATCGTGTTGACGCCGCCATTCAGCACAAACATCGCCGTCGGGAAATCTTGGCTCAACCTGTGCACGCACGAATAGTTCAGCGGCGGAACCTCGCGGTTCTCCTTGGGGCTCAACCCTTTCAGCCATGCGCTGCGGGCGTGCACGATGAAGACGCGGCAGCCAACCGCGTGCAGCGCACCGACAAAGTCTCGCACAAAGCCGTAGTCCTCACGCCGGTCGACTCCAATTCGGTGTTTGACAGTAATTGGAACGGTTACGACATCCTGCATCGCACGGATGCAATCTGCAACCAGCGGAGCCTCGGCCATCAGGCACGCCCCGAACGCGCCCCGCTGCACCCGCTCCGACGGGCATCCGCAATTCAGATTGATCTCGTCATAGCCGTAGCGCGCGCCCAGTGCTGCCGCATGCGCCAACTCACCCGGCTCGCTGCCGCCCAGCTGCAATGCCACGGGATGCTCGGCGGCATCGAATTCAAGGTGCCGGGCGGCATCGCCATGCAGCAATGTGCCCGTCGTCAGCATCTCGGTGTACAGCCGCGCATGCCGCGTCAGTTGCCGATGAAAATAGCGGCAGTGGCGATTCGTCCAATCCATCATCGGCGCGACGCAAAACCGATGAGCGCTAACCATTTGATTTTGTTTACTTTCTTCTGTCACATAAAACCTCAAAACTGTGCGTGTGCAAGAAATAGTGCACACAGAGTGCACACGATGGCCACGTTCACACAACTGCCGAGCGGGAATTGGCGCGCGCAGGTCCGGCGCGGCGCAACCTATAAAGCGGCGACGCTCCCGAGCAAGCGTGCCGCACGCGATTGGGCCACTGCCATCGAAGCGCATGCCGGACATAAGTTAGCCGGGGGACTCG
The DNA here is from genome assembly GCA_013696665.1 of Burkholderiaceae bacterium. Classification (GTDB taxonomy): domain Bacteria; phylum Pseudomonadota; class Gammaproteobacteria; order Burkholderiales; family Burkholderiaceae_F; genus JACCZX01. The sequence continues at coordinate 5,203 of JACCYC010000001.1, forward strand.
CTCCACCCCCTAAGGGCTCAACTCTCGCGGACCTGATCGCCAAGTATCTGGAGACGCGCCCGATTGAACCCGGCCGTACCAAGCTAGCGACGCTGTTGCGCCTGCAGCGGGATATCGGCGCCATCTCATTGGCGCGGCTGAACGCAAACGTACTAAGCGAATTCATCGATCGGCGCATTGCTGATAAGGCTGGTGGCGTCACCATCGCCGGCGACTTATCGACACTCCAGGCCGTCATCGATTGGGCGATTCACGCGCGGCAATTGGATCTGCCGCCAAGATTGGGCACGGATGCCCGCCGCAGCCTTAAGCATCGGCAGCTGGATACACGCGGCCGGGAACGCAGCCGCGAGCCCACAGAAGGCGAATTGGCGCGCCTGTATGCCTATTGGAACGGCAACGAGCGCCAGGTCATCGATATGCCGACGCTGGTTCGCTTCGCGCTGGCGAGCGGCATGCGTCTGGGCGAGGCATGCCGCATTCGCATCGAGGATATCGACCGCAAGGAAAGGACGGTCGTTATCCGGGATCGCAAGGACCCGCGGCGCAAGCAGGGCAATGACCAAATCGTGCCGCTGCTCGATGACGCATGGGCCATCGTGGCGCCACTGATCAGGCGCCGCTATGAGGGACGTCTGTTCGAAGTTAATGCCGCATCCGCAAGCGTCGCTTTTACGCGCGCGTGCCAAGCGCTCGGCATTATCGATTTGCACTTTCACGATTTGCGGCACGCGGCCACGGCCAGCTTCTTCCGGATGGGCTTGCAGATCCCGCAGGTCGCTTTGCTGACGGGCCACAAAACCTGGGCGATGTTGAAGCGGTACACCGACATCAAGCCCGAGGACGTGCGCGCCGCCATCAAACCGAAGGCGAAGGAACGCCATAGCCTGCGGGTGGTGAAGTGAAAAAGCCAAAGAAACAGATCGGGGTTGTGCAGTGGCCGACGGATGACTTGGCCGCGTTCGAGTCGAAGCTAACCGCCCAACGCGCCGATCCTGAGCACCAAGGATGGGAACGGCTGGCTTCAATCATGAATGAAGCCGCGCGAGATCCGGCGATTCGCAATACCGACAATGCTTACTGGGTAGCCCACTTCGTGCGCGAGCTGGTTCGCGCTGTGGATACGGCATCTGCACAAGATTTCGTCATGCTGTTTGAAAGCAAGATTGCAACATTCCGGGCCGAGCAGAAGGGCAGTGATCCGCGGGCCTGGGTGCAAGGTGAATGGAAGCAGCACAGAGATGCCTACGACGGCAACAAGTCGGCGTTCGCGCGCGACTACGTTCGCAGACTCCATAATGAGCGAAAAAAGAAAGTGGGGCTGCGAAGGATCACCGACCATTGGCTAAAAGGAATGTGAGTTTCCTGATACCACGTTGCGGCAACATGCAACACGTTGCGGCAACGTGACCGTTCCAACATTCACCCACAATGCCTAGCATCGTCCCCAGTGAGTCAAGGGGATATCGATGCCGGCGTCTACAGCACCTTCCGTTGAAGAAACGACGATAGCGAACGATCTCGGCTACCTGACCGAGGAACAAGTCCTGAAGATCGGAAAGCTAAAGCCCAGCACAACGCAGGCGTGGGCCAAGCGGCGCTCGGGTCCCGAATACGTGATCTTCGGCAATAGTCGTCTCTACCCGCGCCGTCCATTTCTCGAATTTCTTGAGAAGCGCATAAGAAAAACCGGACTCGCCATACCCGCAAAGGAATTGCTGTGACCGTGCCCCGAGATCGAGGTGCCGACGAACTCGTCTTGCGGTCGCTGCATACGGCTCAGCAACGCGTCGCGTCCGCTGGACTGGCAATCAACGCATGCAATCCAATTCATGCCCGGTCGCACATCAACGCCGCCATGATCGAGCTCGACATCGTTGAGCGCTGTTTGACCTGGCCGGGCGGAGTGCCCGAATGACCGCGCCAAAAGGCAACGCCCGCTACAGACGGGCGTTGGGACTGCGGGCATTGGTGGGGCAACTTCAAAATCAACCTAGGCGCGGGAAGCATACCGTAGACGGCGAGCAGTGCAATGGCCGTCTGTAGCGGGTGCCGCCGAATCTTCAGCCGCCCGCCAGGGACGGAATGGCGGACCCAATGCGGGCGCTGCTCGTATGCGAGCAGAGACACGCGG
>JACCYC010000011.1 GCA_013696665.1 Burkholderiaceae bacterium
TTACCGCCACCGTTCCGTTGGACCCGCTCGATGTAGCGGTACCGTCGCCGCCGAAAACAATCGGCCGCTTCACCATTCGTAACGAAATTGGACGCGGCTCCTACGGCGTGGTCTATGCGGCGCACGATCCGGTGCTGGCACGCGAAGTAGCAATCAAGATTATTCCGCTCGCGCGCGAGGATCAATTCCGTCTGCAGATCGAAGCCAGCTTTCTGCACGAAGCGAAGTCTGCCGGCGGCATGAGCCACCCGAGCATCGTCACCATCTACGACGCCGGCAAGACCGAATCGTTTGCGTATATCGCGATGGAGCGCCTGCACGGGCAGGACCTGCACGAGTACCTGGCGAGCGGTAATCGAATGAGCCCGCGCCAGTCGGCTGCGATGATGATGCGCGTCGCCGACGCGATCCATTATGCGAACAAGCGCGGGCTGGTGCATCGCGATATCAAGCCGAGCAATATTTTTCTGTCTCGCGACTTGAAACCGAAGCTGCTTGACTTTGGCACCGCGCTGGCCCCGATGCCCGAGACGAAGCCGCGCGGAACGCGACAGCTGGTCGGCACACCGAATTACATGTCGCCCGAACAGGCAGACGGCTCACCGCTGGATGCACGCAGTGACATTTTTTCGCTTGGCACGATCTTGTACGAGCTGTTAACCGGCCGACGCGCCTTCGAGGGCCGTACGGTTGACGAGACGCTCGATCAGGTGCTCGCCGCCTCTCCGAAGGCGGTTGACCGCATTCGCCCCGAGACGCCAGCAGCACTTGTTGACATTGTTGCCAAGGCAATGGCAAAAGAGCCCGCGGCGCGCTACCAGAAAGCAGCAGAGCTCCGAAATGCGCTTGCCGATTTCGTCGATGGCTCGCGCGCTTCCGCTGATGCTGCACTCGTTGCGAGTCCGGCGGAGCCGAAGGCCAACGCAGCACAGCGACGCCAGGGCGCGCTTGGCGGACGCGCAGTCGCGGCGATCGCGGCGAGCGTGATTGCCCTGGCCATCCTGGTGGCTGCGTTGCGACGTGACCGGGAACCGCCACCGGCCCCGACAGCAGTGCTGCCGGAACTGGTGCTCACACCGCAACCCGTGGTAGTGCCTCCTGTGGTGGACGCGCCGACATCTGCAGCCACAGTTGCCGCAGCGACTGCAAACAGCGACGCGGCGGCGGCCGATGCCAAGGCTGCGCCTCGCCGCAAGGTCGAGCCCGTACCCGTGCCCGCCGCGCCTCCTCGGGACGGCGTTGTCACGCTGGCGGTGTCACCGTGGGGAGAGGTCAGCGTCAACGGGACACCACGCGGTGTGTCCCCGCCGCTGACGCAGCTGTCATTGGCGCCGGGCGTGCACACGATCGAAATCCGCAATGGAGCTGCCGCGCCGCTGGTCGCGCGCATCGAAGTCCGGGCTGGCGAAACGCTGGGTCTGCAACACCGTTTTTAGCCCCCTTTTCCTCCCCTTACTCCCGTCTTTCGACCTCTGCGGCCGATTGTGGGCCGCGCCTGCATCCGCTAGCCTGCGGCTTGCATCGGTTAACCCAATGGCTCAAGCGCTTACTCAGAATCTAAAGCTGATCGGCCGATATTCGATCCTGCGCGAGTTACGGCGCGATAGGCACACGGTCGCGTACCTGGCACTTGACCCGGTGTTGAACCGCGAACTCGTGTTGAAGGCGGTGCAGTTGCAGCCCCGGCCGGACGACCAAGGTGCCGGCCATGAGCGAATCGAGCAGGCATTCATGCGGCAAGCACAAGCGGCGGGGCGGCTACACCATCCGCACATCGTCACCGTGTTCGATGCCGGTCGTGTGCACAACATCGGTTATTTGGCGCTGGAACGGGTTGACGGCAAACTGCTTGACGAAGCGATGGCCGAAGGGTTTCGTCCAGGCGCGTTGCAGGCAGCCGATATCGCAGCACGCGTGGCCGATGCAATGGAACATGCGCATTCGCGCGGTGTGCCGCATGGGAATCTGGGGCCGTCGCGTGTTTACCTGCAGGGCCCCGATCGGGTGCCGAAGGTAATGGGGTTTGGCGGATGGATCGACAGCGGGACGTCGGGCGACTTCGAGCTCGCAGGCACCGAGGCACTGATGTCTTATTTCCAGAACGAACTGGGACCAGAGGCGCGCAAAAAAGACATTCGCGCCCTCGGTTCGTTGCTGTTTCTGTTGCTAACCGGTCAGCGACCCGATCTGGTGGCATTGCGTGAGCGCAAGAGTGCCGAAAGCCCGATCCTTGAACTGCGTCCAGCTGCACCGTTGGCATTGGCCGAGATCGCAGAGAACGCTCTTGGACTGAACCGGGCGCGACCTTTCGGGACTGCCGCACAATTTCGTAACGCGCTGACTACTTTTCTGTGGGGTCAGCGGGGTCCGCAGCCGACGAGCGCGCTCACCATTACGGGAATGCCCGCGCGAATCGAAATCGTGCCGCCCGTGCAAACTCGTGCGTCGACGCTGCGGAGTCACACGCCAATCACTCAAAAGCGCCCAACTGTCCTGCTTACCGGAAACAAGATTGCGATCGGTGCAGCTGCATGCGTTATCGCATTGGTCGCTGCGTTCGGTACCTCGTTGCGCGGGCAGGCCGCCCCGACCGCTGTCATCAGCGCAGACACCGTGACTGCACTCGTGGTTGCAGAAGACGTCAATGCGCGCGGTGACCCGTCGGTTGCAGCGACGTATGCAAGCGCGTCAAGTTTCAGGGGCGCGGAAGCTGTGGCGCCGTCTCCCCTTCCTCGGGCCGGCCCAGGGCGTTTAGCGAAGGCACCCAGTGCAGAGCCTGAGCGCGGCGTTGTCATCTTCGCCGTTGCGCCTTGGGGCGAGGTCTTTGTCAACGGTGCGCGCGAGGGAACGACGCCGCCGCTCGCTCAGTTGGTTCTTCCCGCAGGTCGACATACGATCGAGCTGCGCAACGGACAGCGTCCACCGCACGTCACGCAGGTGGACATTGCGCCGGGCCGTCCGCTTCGGATCAGCCACCTGTTTCAATGAAAGCCCTCTGCATCACCGCGGCTACGCGGCTCGGCATTATCGCGGCGGGCGCACTGCTGCACGGTTGCGCGCTCCTCGAACCACCGCGGATGCCCCTTGCACCGCCCGCTCCGACGGTCAGCATTGCCCGCCTGTACGAGCAACCTGCAGAACGCGCATTTATCAACGGCATGCGCTTCTATGAAGATGGTCAGTACGAACGAGCCGAAGTCATGTTCAAGCGTGCCCTGAGCGATGGCCTACGTGACCGTTACGACGTTGCTGCATCGAACAAGCATCTGGCGTTCATCGCGTGTGCATACGATCGCCCGACAGAGTGCGAATCGGCGTTTCAGGCGGCGTTTACCGCAGACCCGACGTTCAAACTGAGCGATGCGGAAGTGGGCCACCCACTTTGGGGACCTGTTTACAAACGGGTTGCCTCAGAGCGGAGCAAGACACTCAAAAGTTCCTGATCGTATCCCAGGCGCTGCGGGGCGTTGGCATGTCCGCTGCGGTTAACGCGCTAGCCGCAACGGACCACAAACTTAGAAGCCGATGCGTGGCTTCTTCGATGCGCGCTCTTCGGTAATGTCGTCCGGCAGCACTTCATTTCGGCCAGCAAGCTTCGCGTTCCCAAAAGCAGCAAGCATCACGCGCCGCATTTCGCGCGGTTTCAATTTGCATAAACGGTCGAGGCTCTCGAGCCCCAACTGCTCTGGAAAGACGCGGCCCCAACCGTGCTCACTGCGAAGCTCTTCATAAATACAGCGCGCGATACGGCGCGAGCCTTCGTTGTCGGGGGGGTCAATCGAGTACACGTTCATCCGATTCAGAATCGGCGACGGAATTGTGTTGGCGTGGTTGGCCGTTGCAATCCAGACAACTTCGGAGGCATCGATCGGCACTTCAGCAAATTCGTCGACGAACTCGCTGGCCGTGTCATGCTCGAGCAAGGTGTAGAGACTGCCGAGTGGATCGTATTGAGTATCACCCCCGGCCTTGTCGATTTCATCGACAACGATGACCGGATTGGCGTAATCACCATTGACCAGCGCGTCGAAGACCTTGCCAGGCTTTGCGTTCTTCCATTGCGCCGACGCGCCGGACAGGATCCATCCCGCGGTCAGCGAACTCATGCCGATGAAGTTGTAGCCAGTGCCGAGCAGCTTCGCGAGTCTTCGCGCAAAATGAGTTTTACCGATGCCGGGCTCGCCGAGCAGCAACATTGGCTCGAGCTCGAGGGGATCATCGGAGGAAAGACACAGCGCAAGCTGCTTGCGAATGTCCTGCAAGGGTGCTTCGAAATTAGGCAGCTCGTTGATCAGTGTGTCGATATCGGGCAGCGCCGCAGGCTTGGTGACAAAGCGCTGGCCACCACAACGAATCATCTTGACGTAGGTGGCACGCAGTGCCTCGTTCGCGCTCGCACCGAGCTCCTGCATTCCGGTGAGCG
>JACCYC010000042.1 GCA_013696665.1 Burkholderiaceae bacterium
ATGACCAACATGCGCGCCGACGCGCAGCGCTGGATCAAGGCCGGTATTACCTCGCAGGAAGAAACGTTGCGCGTCACGCGCGAGTAGCTCCCGCATGGCAGCTTTTCGTTTCGCAGCGGTAGACAACCTCGGTAAGGAATCGGGCGGCGTTCTTGAAGCAGACAGCGCGCGTCTTGCGCGCCAGCTTCTGCGCGGCCGCGGACTGATTCCGCTGTCGGTTGACCCGGTGATGAGCGATGCCGGCGCGCGCGCCGGCGGTTTGTCGCTGAGCCGCAGACTGTCGCAAACCGAACTCGCGGTCATCACACGCCAGCTTGCGTCGCTGCTTGGCGCGCAATTGCCGGTCGCCGATGCGCTGACCGTGATGGTTGAGCAGAGCGAGAAGCAAAGCGTGCGCGAGCTGATGGCGTCTATCCGCACCGATGTGCTCGGCGGCACGTCGCTGTCCAAAGCGCTGGTCCGCCATCCGCGGCAATTTCCGGATATCTATCGCGCGCTGATCTCCGCCGGGGAAGAGTCGGGGAAGCTCGGATCCGTTCTCGGCAGCCTGGCCGACTACGTTGAAGAACGCGCCAAGCTGCAACAAAAAATCACGCTCGCGTTCGTGTATCCGGCCATCGTCACGTTCGTCGCACTCGCAGTGGTAATCGGCCTGCTGACGTACGTCGTGCCGCAGGTCGTGCAGGTGTTTGCCAACACCAAGCAGGCGTTGCCATTCTTGACGGTCGCTTTGATCGCGGTGTCCAACTTCGTGCGTAACTATGGCTGGATTGTGCTTCTGATCGTTGCCATCGGCGCCTTCCTGACGCAGCGTGCGCTGCGAGTCGCGGCGGTCCGCCTGCGCTGGCACACGCGCATCCTCACGTTGCCGGTGATGGGCGTGCTGTCCCGCTCGATCAACACCGCGCGGTTCTCATCGACACTGGCGATCCTGGTGGGCTCGGGCGTGCCGATGCTGCGCTCGTTGCAGGCCGCTGGGGAGACGATTACCAATCTTGCGATGCGCACGCGCGTGATGGATGCGGTGCAACGCGTGCGCGAAGGTTTTTCTCTGGCGAAAGCATTGCGCGCAGATTCCGACGAAGAAAAAAAGCCCGGCCACGTGAAGCTTTTTCCGCCGGTGTTGATTCACCTGATCGCTTCTGGCGAAGCAACCGGAAAATTGCCCGAAATGTTGTCACGCGCTGCCGACATTCACTCGCGTGAAGCCGAGCGCCGCGCACTGTTCTTCACGTCACTGCTCGAGCCCATTTTGATCCTGGCAATGGGACTTGCAGTCATGCTGATCGTGCTGGCGGTGCTGCTGCCGATCATCGAAATCAATCAGCTCGTGCGTTAGGTTTCAGCAGATCAGCGGCAACCGTTCTGCAAGCAACCACGGCGGTAAACGGTCGAAAGAACACCTGTCTAGCAACACAAGCCTAGCCAAGCTGATGAGCGCCGAACGCTGTCCATCGCTCGGCGCTATGCGCAAGCTCCGCCGCTCACATCGGAGGCCTGCTTAACGCGTTACGTGGGCTAAGCTCCGCGTCGCATGGACCCTGATCCGCCTGAAAAGAGTGCCGAAGGCGCGCGCAAAGCAAGCGCGAACATAAACTCGGTTAATAATCGGCCTGCTGAATCCGCTGTGCCGCTGTGGCGCCGCCTATGGTCAAAGCTCCGCTCGCGTTTCGCGCGGCAGATCGCGGTTGTCGTAGTGGCAATCGGCACCGTAGCCGCAGCTGGCCATTTCATCGGAGGCATGATTGGCTGGTGGCACGCGTACGAGCTGACGTTCGGTCACGACGAGCGCGCGAAGCCGCTGGCGAAGAACGCTGCGGGACCGATCGAGCCACTGTCCATCGTCGTATTACCGCTGACCATCGAGGGCGATGCCACGGACGTCGAGTGGTTTGCCGACGCGCTGCTTGACGACCTGGTCAGCGAAGTCGCGCGCCTGCAGGGCTTCTTCGTCATTGCACGCGCTACAGCTAATACGTACAAGGGCACGAATCCGGACCCCCGCGACGTGGCGCGCGAACTTCGCGTGCGCTACGTTGTTCGCGGCAGCGTGCGCCGTGACGGCACAGTAATCCGGCTAAACCTGGCGCTGGTCGATGGTGAAAGTGGCAGGCAGCGCTGGTCAGAGAAGTTCACCGTAGAGCGTGCCCAGCTTGGGCAGGCGCTGGACGAGTTCGTGATCGCGCTCGGACGCCATCTAAGCACCGAGGTTCAGAAATCGGCGGGGGACCGAGTGGCCGTGACCTCGCCCGCCGAGATGTCAGCGGACGATCTGGCGATGCGCGCCTACGGGTTATGGTTCCGCGGTTTCAACCGCGAGAACTTGATTGAGGCCTTGGCACTGCTCGAACAGGCCGTGGTCAAGGACCCTAACTCAATCCGCGCGTGGGGCGGCCTGAACTTCATGAATTTTCAGGGCGTAGTTAACGGTTGGCTTTCCGACCGCGCAGCGGCGCTTCGGCGCTTCGACGAAGCTTTGGTGCAGTTAGAACGGCTCGACCCTGACGGATACTTCGCCTACCAGGGCAAGACGATTCAGGCGTTTTTGAGGAAGGACTTTGCGGCGATGCTGCGCGTTAGCGAGGCCTGGTCGAAACAGCATCAACACCCTGTCGCAGTGGGCGCGTACGGCCTGGTGCTGAACTTCAACGGCCGGCCCGATGAAGGAATCCCTTATATCGAGCGAGCGCTGCGCCTGAGTCCGCGCGATCCGCTCCGTGCAGAGTGGCAATATCGTTTGGCGCTCGCCCACTTCATGCTCGCACAATATGAGCAGGCGCGTGCATGGGGGCAGAGCGCTCAATCGTCCAACCCTGGCTTACCGTGGCCGCCCATTCATGCTGCTGCACTGTCGATGCTGGGACAGAAGGCGGAGGCCAAAAAGGTTTTCGACGAGTTCTTCGAGCGCCATCCAGGGTTTGAAACCGGCCGCATCATTCAGAGACTGCCTGCGACCGATCCCCGATTCGTAGAGGGCCGCGATCGCCTTGTGGCCAGTCTGCGCGAACTGGGGCTGCGTTAGTCGTGTTGGGGTTTCTCGACCAACATTCTCATAGAAGCGCGGTCTTGCTCTAGCGCGTCGTGCGTCTACCGCGAGGATGCGACCATTCGATGGGCGTGGTCGTGATGCTGACCGTTGTGGCGGTGTGCTGCCGATTATCGAGATCAATCAACTGGTTCGTTGAGACCGCCGACAAGAGCCGTTGCGGCCGCCTTCCCGCGGCCGCTCCCCTGAACGTTATTTAATCGCCTGCAGCTTGTCGTAGACCTCTTTCGGCCACGTTGCATCTGGGCCGTTGTGCAGCTTCATTGTGGCTTCACGGAACGGGGCGCGATTGACCGCCACCACTTCCTTGCCCTTCTTCTTGAACTCAGCGCCGAGACCTTTCTCGATGTCGACGATCTGTGCGGTGGCGCGCGCTGCGCCTTCCTTCAGGACCGTCTCAAAGATTGCCTTGTCAGCGTCGGACAGCTTGTTCCAGGTCTGACTGCTGACGATGCTCAGCAGCGCATCGGTGATGTGCCCGGTCAGCACGATGAACTTCTGCACTTCGTAGAACTTCTTCGCGTCGATCGTCGGCAACGGGTTTTCCTGCGCGTCGACGGTGCCGTTTTGCAGCGCCAGGTAGACCTCGGCAAACGCAATCGGCGTTGGGTTCGCACCGACAGCGCGCGGAAACATCGTGTACAGCGGCGCATCGGGCACACGTATTTTGAGCCCCTTCATGTCTTCCGGCTTGTTGATGGCCTTGTTCGACGTGACATGACGCTCGCCGTAGTACGTAATTGCCAGCACCTTGTGTCCGCCGCTCTTCTGCCGGTAGCCATCGGACAGTTCACTAAACAGCGGGCTGGTCGAAAACGCCTTCCAGTGATTGAAATCGCGGAACATGAAAGGTGCCCCGCCGATCGCAATCGGCCCGAACGCGCGGCCCGCGAACAGCTGGCCCGTGTAGATGATGTCGACCGTGCCAAGCGTCAGCCCCTGGTTGATGTCACTTTCCTTGCCAAGCGTCGACGCCGGGAAAACGTCAACGGTGTATCGATTATTGGTGCGCTTGCCGATCTCCCCCGCCGCCCACAATGCGGCGGTGTGATACGGCTCGCTCGTTTCATAAACGTGAGCCCATTTCAGCTTGGTCTGCGCGTGCGAAGTACTTAGCGCGATCAACGAAAGCGCGGCGGCGATAGCTACTTTTCTAATTTGCAATTTCATGTCTCCTCCTTGTTGTAGAACCTTACGGTCATTGGGCCCGCTACATCGTCGCGCCCAGTTGCCATGGAACGAACTCGCTCTGGCCGTAGCCAAAGCGCTCGCTTTTTGTCTTGTCCCCTGATGCAGTAACAAGAATCAACTCAAACAGACGCGCGCCGATCTCTTCGATCGTCG
>JACCYC010000052.1 GCA_013696665.1 Burkholderiaceae bacterium
TCGTGCGCCGCATAGACCACGCCGTAGGAGCCGCGTCCAATTTCGTTACGAATGGTGAAGCGGCCGATTGTTTTCGGCGGCGACGGTACCGCTACATCGAGCGGGTCCAACGGAACGGTGGCGGTAAAGGGTTCAGACATCGTTGCTTGACATCGGCGGGCGATTATCGCATTGCATCTGCCTCGTAATCTGCAAATTAGCTCGGAAAGCCGTGCGCTATCGCGAGAAGATAATGCGCTCGTTACTAAGGAGACGAGCCTGCGCGATCAGTGCAACGGCGGCAATCGCGAGTGCGATCGCGCCCGGCACGAACAGATCGGAGCTGGTGACGGCCTCGCTGCGCAGTGCTCGCATCATCACGGACTGCTGCGCCATCGCCGGCACGAAAAGCTGCCAGCTGGCGTCGCGAATCGATATGAACAGCGGCACGATGGGTGTGAAATTGACCAGCATGGCGAGATACGTCGCATAAGTCTGCGCTTCCTTGTGGCTGCGTCCGTAAGTTGCGGCGAGCATGTTGAGCGCGGCAATCATCGCTGAAAACGGCAGCAGCATCACCAGAAAAAGCGCGAACTCGTCGAGTCCGAACTGCATTAACGCCGAAAGATTCTCGCTTCGCACGAATAGCATTGCGATCATGAATCCAATAAGCGTCAGCACTACGACACTCGCGGAACACAAAGCGACGACCGCCCATTTTCCTAGCACGACCTGGCTCGTGGAGACCGGATTCATCAGCAACGGCTCGAGCGAACCGCGCTCACGCTCACCCGCAGTAACGTCGATTGCCACGCTGATCGCGCCCGCGACCGATCCCAGCAGTGCCAACCATGGAACGAGGAACAGCAGCTGAGCGCCACGCGCCTGGCTGCTTGCCAGGTTGACTTCGTCGATCTCTACCGAAGCCAGAACTTGGGGGCTGACGCCGCGTGCCAGCATCCGTTGAATCCCGAGCTCTCGCGAGAACCCGCGTAACGTCGTCAACGTGGCGCGCGTGATCGGCTGCGACTTTGTCGCGGTCTCATCGAACATGACCTGCAGCCGTATCGTTTCGCCTGCGGCCAGTTTCACTTCGAATTCGGCGGGGATCACGATCACGGCGTTCTGCAGTCGGCCCGATTTGACCTGGGCTTCGTAATCCGCGGGCGCATCCTTCACGTTTGCACCGGCGCGTTGCAGGAAATTTACCAGCGTGGGTGCCGCGCTCGCATTTGCAACGTAGACCTCGCGCTTGGCCGCACTTTCCTCGACGCTCGAGATAAAGATCGACAGCAATAACAATGTCAGCGGTCCGGCCAGAATCGATGTGACCAATACGATCATCCAGGTGCGACGATCACGCAGCGCGTCCTTCAGCTCCTTGCTAAAAACGACTGCGGTGGTGCTCATGGGTGGGTTGCTGACATCGTGTCGTAGGCAAGCTTGACGAACGCATCCTCGAGCGACTCAGTACCGGCTTCTGCGCGGAGCGAGTCGGCCGTGCCGTGAGCGACGGTGCGACCGCGCGCAACGATCACAATCTCGTCGGCTAGTTGCTCGACTTCCTGCATGATGTGCGACGAGATGACGATGCACTTGCCGGCATTGCGCAAGTGAAGCAGCAATCGGCGCAGCGCTCGTGTGGAAACGACGTCGAGTCCGTTGGTGGGCTCGTCCAGTATCAGGTGGTGCGGGTCGTGGATCAGCGCGCGCGCCAGGGCCACTTTCAAACGTTCGCCGGTCGAAAAGCCCTCGACTCGCCGCTCGAGCAGTGTGCCCATGTCGAGCAGATCGGACATCATCGCGAGCCGGTGGCGGCCGGCGTGTTCGGGCACCTGACGGAGCCGTGCGTAATACTCGATGTTTTCACGCGCGGTCAGTCGCGAATACAAACCACGCGCGTCCGACAAGACACCGAGTTGGGCGCGTACGGCGCGCGTGTCGCTTTGCACCTCGATGTCGCCAACGCGGACGTCTCCGCGGTCGGCTCGGACCAGCGTGCCGATGATCCGCAGCGTTGTCGTTTTCCCGGCGCCGTTTGGCCCCAGCATTGCGGTGATGCGGCCGTCGCCGGCGACAAACGAAACATCATCGACCGCCACTACCCGGGCACGTTTGCCATCAACCTTGGCCTGAAAAGACTTTGCGAGGTTGTGGACTTCTATCACCGAGGCTGTGCCTTTGAGAGTCCGGAACGGTCGATGGCAGCGAAGAACGTGGGTGCAGGAATGCGTGCGAGACACTCGGCATCGATGCCTGCGAATGATGCCTGGCGCACAAACCGCGAGACGAGCATCGGTGCGCATCCCTGTGCACTGATGCCATGACCTAGATTGGGCGCGACGATGTGTTTGGCGTTACCCAACTTCTGCGCGACCGCTTCACCGTGGCGCGGCGGCGTGGCAGGGTCCAGCCCACCGGAGAAAATCAATACTGGCGTGGGCGAACTCGGCACGGAGTAGAACTCGGGTGGCACAGCGCGCGAAGGAACAACGCGACACGCCTGCTGATACAGCTCCGAGAACGATGACCCGAAGCGCGTCGCCCCAGCAGTTGCAATTCCACTTGCATCAATGCGCGGCGCATCCTCCGCGCAAATGACGGCAAAGTGCATTCCGATTGCAAAATTATCGCTGATGCCACCGCTGATCGCTGCGCTCAATGCAATCAGCGGCGTCAGATCGGCCTTATCGGACGCGGCTTCGGCCAGCGCGTACGGCAACACCGCTGCCAACTGTGGCACGTAAAGCGGCACGC
>JACCYC010000066.1 GCA_013696665.1 Burkholderiaceae bacterium
CTGAGGTGATCAAGGTCGAGCCGATCGACGGCGACCGCACGCGCTTTCTGCTTGGCGCCGGTGCCGGCTTTTTCCCGATGTTCAACCGCAACAAGAAAAGCATCGCGATCGACTTGCGTAGTAAGGACGGAGCGCAAGCCGCGCGCGAGCTCGCGGCAACCGCCGACGTAGTGCTCGAGAACTTCAAGCCGAACACGATGCAAAAGTACGGGCTCGACTATGCGTCGCTGTCCAAGACCCACCCGCGTTTGATTTACGTTGGCCACAAAGGATTTCTGCCAGGCCCGTACGAACATCGGACCGCGCTCGACGAGGTCGTGCAGATGATGGGTGGCCTGGCGTACATGACTGGGCGCCCCGGTGATCCGCTGCGCGCCGGCACCAGCGTCAACGACATCATGGGCGGCATGTTCGGCGCAATCGGCACGCTGTGTGCGCTGATTCAGCGCGGCATCACCGGCAAGGGCATGGAAGTGCAATCGGCGCTGTTTGAGAACAACGTGTTCCTGATGGGCCAGCACATGCTGCAGTACGCCGTCACTGGCAAACACCCGGCACCGATGCCGGCGCGCGTCAGTCCGTGGGCCATTTACGACGTGTTCACCGTCAAAAATGGTGAGCAGATATTTCTGGCTGCGGTCAGCGATGCGCAATGGATCACTTTCTGTGATGCGCTGGGTTACACGGATCTAAAGGCCGACCGGGGATTGTTGACGAACAATCAGCGCGTCAATCAACGCCCTGCGTTGCTAAAGACGCTCGGCGAGCGATTGGCACTGCACACTGCCGATGAGCTCGCCGCATTGTTCGAGAAAGTCGGGCTGCCGTTTGCACCGATTCGCAAGCCTGAAGATTTATATGACGATCCGCATCTGAAAGCGACTGGCGGCTTGGCCGACATCGCGCTGCCGGATGGCGAGCGCGCCGGTCAGACAGTAAAAACGACGCTCTTTCCGATCACATTGGAGGGCAAGCGCCTCGGCGTGCGCATGAGTCCACCGAAACTGGGCGAACACACGAGAGAACTGCTCGGCCGTATCGGGTATTCCAGCGAAAAAATCGACACGCTGCTATCAGAGGCAGCGGTTGCTTAGGCGAAAACAAGGAGACAGGAATGAAACGCCACAAACACATCACATCAAAGCGCCGAACGCTAGTACGACTCACCGCGCTTGGCTTCGCAACATCTGCACTCGCAGCGCTAGGGCTTGGGTCGAACGTCGTACTGGGCCAAACCAAGGTTGTCCGCATCATTTTGCCGGTGGCCACGGCCTCCGGTGTTGACACTATTACACGAGCATCGTCGCAGTCGTTATCCGCCGCGCTTGGCGCTCCGGTCGTCATCGAGAATCAACCCGGCGCAGGCGGCATCGTTGGCACGTCGGCGATGATCAAGTCGCCCCCGGATGGCTACACGTTGAGCCTTGTCTCCAACAACCACGTGATTTATCCGAGCGTATACAAGTCGGTGCCGTTCGATCCCATTAACGACATCACACCGATCGCAGTGATCGGCTCGACGCCGATCGTATTCGTCGTCAATCCAAAGTTGCCCGCGAAGGACGCGAAGGAGTTAATCGCGCTGATCAAGGCAAAGCCGGGTGGATATAACTACGGGTCGTCTGGCAACGGAACGATCTTGCATCTGGCTGCCGAAATGTTTATGGACGAAGCAGGCGTCAAAGCCACGCACGTGCCGTACAAAGGCGTTGGGCCGATGCTAACCGACCTGATCGGCGGGCAGGTCGAAATGGGCACGCTGTCGCTGCCATCGATCCAGCAGCACTTGAAGAGCGGAGCGTTACGCGCAATCGGTACCGGTACTGCGGCGCGGCTCGCAGCGGCGCCGGACATCCCGACGATGACCGAACAAGGCATGCCCGGTTATCTGGTTGAGGGTTGGTTCGCGGTCATTGGACCGGCCAGGATGTCGGCGGCCGACGTGAAGAGAATCAACGCTGCGTTTGTTTCTGCGTTTGCAACCCCCGAATTACGTGAAACGATGGCAAAGCAGGGCAACACGATCAACGTCAGTACGCCTGAATTTGCCGCGAAATTCTTCCGCGATGAAATGGCGAAGTACGCAAAGCTCGTCAAGAAGGCGGGGGTCGAACTGCAGTAGGCGCATAGGACTGCGTTGCTGCTCGCCCTGCGTCAACACCTTCGATGAGTACACGCGTCGCGGACGCTGCGCGCTTGCGCGCAGCGTTAGCCTTTCAACCCAACGATCGCGTGTCGTGGCACAACCTCGCAGCGGCCGCGGGCGATCTGGGCCGCGCGGCCGAAGCTGAGGCTGCAGCGCGTCGCGCGATAGCGCTCGGCATCCCGGCGCCCGAGACGCGCCTCGTGCTTGCGCGGGCATTGCAGTCTTTACGCAGGCTCGATGAAGCCGAAAGCATGTTCGAGAAGGCCATCGCGCTTCGACCCGCGTACGCCGATGCGCATCGCGACCTCGCACAACTGATTTGGATGCGCACGG
>JACCYC010000067.1 GCA_013696665.1 Burkholderiaceae bacterium
GCGGCGGCAGCGTGGCGTCGACCGCGGTGCTCCAGGGCCGCAAAGAAGAAGCGATGCGCATTTTGCGGCTGTACGGCTTGTCCGACGGCGCGCGCGATGCGGTGTGGCAGCAGCTTGATGTCGTCTACTTTTTGCGCCACAACGCGCAGGACATCGCCTGGCATACGCGATCGCTCTTTTCACGCCTGGATAGCGACCAGCCGATCGTACGGTCGCGTCTGGCCCGCGTCGGTGAAGGCGCCGAAGTCCTCGTTTACGTCAAGGATCAAGAGGGTCTCTTTGCGCGCGTCTGCGGCTACTTCGACAGCCGCAATCTGAGCATTCTCGACGCACGAGTGCACACGACGCGTAGTGGCTATGCGCTCGACACATTTTTGGTCACCGACCACGGCCGCGCGCAGCATTATCGAGAGCTGTTGAGCCAAATCGAGCACGAGCTCGCGGAATGGATCGCCAAGGCGCCTGAACTCCCCGCGGCGCCACCGCCAGCAAGATTCCAGCAATCACGCCAGTCGCGTCAGTTTCCTGTCACACCGACGGTCCAGTTACAACCGGACGATCGCGGTTCTTACCTGCTGAGCATCACTGCGACCGATCGCATCGGATTGCTGTACTCGATCGCGCGTGTACTCGCCAAACATCGCCTCAACGTGCACACCGCGAAGATACTGACGCTCGGAGAGCGTGCGGAGGACGTCTTTCTGGTGTCCGGCACCCAGCTCGGCTCGCCGCGGGATCAGCTCGCTATTGAAAGTGATTTGCTTGAAGTACTCGCGGCACCGTCACAACGCGTCGCTCAATCGTCGGCGTCGCTCATGCCCGGAAACAGGATGTCGGTGTAGCCAAAGCGCGAGAAGTCGCGCACGCGCATTGGATACAGAATGCCGTCCAGATGATCGCACTCGTGCTGAACGACACGCGCGTGAAAGCCGTCGGCCTCGCGATCGATCGCATTGCCCCGCAGGTCAACGCCGCGATAGCGGATCCGCGCATAGCGCAGCACCATCCCGCGCAGCCCAGGCACCGAAAGACAGCCTTCCCATCCCTCTTCTTCCTCATTCGATAACGGTTCGATCAGTGGATTGAGAAGAATCGTCTGCGGAACAGGATCGGCATCCGGGTAGCGTGGATTGCGAATTGACGGATCGCTATAACCAAAGATCACGACTCGCAGCGGTACGCCGACCTGCGGCGCAGCGAGTCCTGCGCCATCGGCGGCGTGCATGGTTTCAAACATATCGTCAACCAGCGTACTGAGCTCCGGGGCCTGCAGATCGTGCACGCGCTCGGCCACACGCAGTAGCCGCGGATCACCCATGCGCAAAATCGGGCGAATCACTGTGGTTCTCCAAAAAACGATGACAGGATGCGCACCGCACGCATGATCGCGGCCTGCATCACGCCACCCAATTCTTCGAGTTTGATTGCCTGCACGCTGTTGCCTCGGCCCGCAGCGTCATTCACGACAACGGCAAGTGCGGCATATTGAAGCTCGCATTCGCGCGCCAGGACGGCTTCTGGCATTCCGGTCATACCGACAATCTCTCCACCCTCGCGCGCAATGCGCTCGATTTCGGCGGCGGTCTCGAGCCGCGGTCCCTGCGTGCATGCGTAAACCGCGCCATCGAGCAAAGGTTCTTGGCATGCCGCTGCGGCCTTGATCAACCGGCTGCGCAGCGCTTGTGAATACGGTTGCGTGAAATCGACGTGAATCACCGGCATCTCCGAGCCCTCGAAAAACGTGCTCTTCCGGCTATGCGTGTAATCGATGATCTGATGCGGCAGCACAAGCGACCCCGGCGCAAAGTGAGCACCAATGCCACCCACGGTCGCGACCGCAATCACCCCTTCAACTTTAAGTTCCTTCAACGCCCAAATATTGGCGCGATAATTGATCTCGTGCGGCGCCAGCGTATGACCGTATCCGTGCCGAGCCAGGAACACCACCTCCGCGCCGGCAAGCTCACCGAATGTCAGCGCCCCCGATGGCTCACCGTAGGGCGTGCGCATCACCTGCCGCCGCGGGTTCTGCAGCACGGTAAGTTTGGCAAGGCCGCTGCCGCCAACGATTGCGTACACCTCAGTCTCCCCCCATCTTCTGTAGTTGTGCTTCGTCGATGATAGTGACTCCAAGTTCGTTGGCTTTGGCGAGCTTCGAGCCAGCATCGTCGCCGGCAACGACGAAGTCAGTTTTCTTCGATACCGACCCGGCCACCTTTCCGCCTGCAACTTCGATCAGCGCTTTTGCTTCGTCACGTTTCAACGTCGGCAAGGTTCCAGTTATTACGAAGATCTTGCCAGCCAGCTTACCGGCCGGTGTACGAATCGGTTCGTTTTCTGGCCAGCAAACTCCGGCGGCGCGTAGCTCCGCGACGACTTCGCGATTGTGCGGCTCGGCGAAGAAATTGCGGATGGATCCAGCCACTACCGGTCCAACGTCAGGCACCTCGAGCAATTCGGCTTCGGTCGCGTCGAGGATGGGAGCAAGCTTCCCGAAGTGGCGTGCCAGATCACGCGCAGTCGACTCGCCGACATTGCGAATTCCGAGCGCGTAGACGAACCGTTCGAGCGTCGTGCTGCGCGCGCGCTCGAACGCCGCCGCCAGGTTAGTGGCCGACTTGCCCGCCATCCGGTCGAGCGAAGCGAGGGTTGCAACGTCGAGTCCAAACAGATCAGCGGGGGTGCGCACGAGGCCACCATCGACCAACTGCGCAACGAGTTTGTCGCCCAACCCTTCGATGTCGAGTGCACGGCGGCCCGCGAAGTGCAGCAACGACTCCTTTCGCTGCGCGGCGCACACCAAGCCCCCGGTGCATCGCGCCACGGCTTCGCCTTCCTCCCGGTAGACCTTCGAAGAACAGACCGGGCACTGGGTCGGCATGCGAAACGTCGCTGCATTCGGCGGGCGCCTATCCGGAACCACCGCAACGATTTCGGGAATGACATCACCCGCTCGACGCACGGTCACCGTATCGCCGATGCGAATGTCCTTGCGCCGGATCTCGTCTTCGTTATGCAGCGTGGCATTGGTGACATTGACGCCGCCGACGAAGACGGGAACCAGCCGCGCGACCGGTGTCAGCGCGCCCGTCCGGCCAACCTGGATATCGATTCCCGTAACCTGCGTAATCGCTTCTTGCGCCGGAAACTTGTGCGCGATCGCAAAGCGCGGCGCGCGCGATACATAGCCGAGCACTTGCTGTTGCGCGCGGGTGTTGACTTTGTAGACGACCCCGTCGATCTCGTACGGCAGCCGCGCGCGCAGCCGACCTACCTTGTCGTAAAAATTGATGCAGCCTGCAACGCCGCTTGCCACTTCGCGCTCACCGGCCACGGGGACCCCGAGCGTCACAAGCCAGTCGAGGAGCCCCGCGTGCGTCGGCGGTTCGGTCGCGCCAAGGATCTCTCCAACGCCATACGCAAAAAAGCGCAGCGAGCGCTCGGCTGTGATTCGCGAGTCGAGCTGGCGCAACGCGCCGGCCGCCGCGTTGCGCGGATTGGCGTATTCGCGCAGCTCTTTTGCCCGTTGCCGTTGATTCAGTCGCTCGAACTCGCGTTTGAACATCAAGACCTCACCGCGCACCTCGACGATCTCTGGAGCATGCGTGGCGAGCTGAAGTGGCACCGAGCGAATGGTGCGGATGTTGGTGGTCACGTCTTCGCCAACCGCTCCATCGCCTCGCGTCGCCCCCATCACGAACTCGCCTCGTTCGTAACGCAGGTTTACCGCAAGTCCGTCAAACTTCAACTCGCACGCGTATTCGATTTCACTGACTTCGTTGCCGGCTCGGCGCAGCGCTTCGCGCGCGCGGGTATCGAATGCGGTGACCTCGGCTTCGCTGAACGCGTTGTTTAGTGACAGCATCGGCGCGGCGTGTCGCACCTCCTGAAACTCGCGACTCGGCGATCCGCTCACCCGCTGCGTTGGAGAATCCGGCGTTTGCAGTTCCGGATCCTCGCGCTCGATGGCTTGCAGTTCGCGCATCAGCCGGTCATATTCGGCATCGGGCAAGGTCGGCTGGTCGAGCACGTAGTACTGGTGATCGGCTTGCTTGATTTGCTCGCGCAGCCGACGCGCTTGTTCTTCAAGCGGCTGGAGACGCGCCACGTCGGCTGCTAATCCGTGTAAAGGCGCAGCGCGCGTCTTGAACCCGGCTCGATTCCCGCAGCGCGCATTTCTGCAGTCAGTTTTTCGAGCTCGGGTTCTATCCCTGACTGTGCCGCCGATTCGACGGTTCGCCCGTTGTCATCGACGACGCGTGCGCCAAGCCGCACAGCAATCTGGCTCGCAGTTGCAAACAGGGCAGACACGGGCGGCGGATTGGCGGAGACTCGCGGCACATCGAGCGTAATCGCCAACCTCGTCGGCGCCGGGGCCGGCACGGTCATCGACAGCAGCGGTCGGTTCTGCGAGTCGCTACGCTGCCAGTGTCCGGGTTCGATCTGAGCCATCTGCGCCTCGGTCGCGGCGACATTAACCACAGCAGCGCTCCATGCGTCCGCCTGCGCTTCGAGTGTCAGCGTTATTTGCACGTCGAAGCGGGCACACAGCTCGTCAAGCTCCGCAGCTCGCCGCACGATGTGCGACACCTCCGGCGGATCGAAGTCGGCGTCGATCGAAACAGCAATCTGCTGCACCGCTGAAATGAAGCGCGTCGCATCGATCTCTTCCAACCGCGCGCGACGTGTAGCGAGTTGCACCGCGATCAGCATCTCGGAATAAAAACCGAAGCGATCCGGTGGGCTCCAGCGCGCCAGCTTGCTGTCCCACACGGTCAGATGGGTGGGCAGGGGCAACGCGAGCCGGTCGAGCTGCGCACGAGCTTCCAGAGCCGCAACGCCGTCGAACGCGTGCACGCAGCGCAGCTCCAGCATCAAGTCGAGCAGCGCGTCTTCGACCCACCCACCCGCCGACGCTAATGAGCTTGCAAACGCAGCGTTGTGTGTAAGGTCGTCGTCTATCGGGTCCTGGGAATCCAATGCGTTTGCAACTTCGGGTGGATCCGAAGCGGGCACCGGCCCCATCGTGGGCTCAATCCTTAACGGCGCCTGACGCGATTGTCGCTCAGCGCGGGCGGTTGCAACCTCGGCCGAGCGCGACTTCGAGTCGTCGCCGTCATCTAGCTTCGCCCCGTCGCGCGCCTTGTGCTCTTGCCACCTGCCATACAGATAGAGCGCTACGAGCAAAACCGCTGCAACGATCAGCAGCGTCCAACGCAGCTCGCTCATCCCGTTTAGGCAGCCTCGGCCGTCAGCCGAACGGCGCTGTCGATGTCGACCGCGACGACGCGCGAGACGCCCTGTTCCTGCATGGTGACGCCGATCAACTGCTGCGCCATTTCCATCGAAATCTTGTTGTGGGTGATGAACATGAACTGCGTATTGTCCGACATCGACTCAACCAGGCGGCAAAAGCGATCCGTGTTGGCGTCGTCGAGCGGAGCATCAACCTCGTCGAGCAGACAGAAGGGCGCAGGATTGAGCTTGAACAATGCGAACACCAGCGCGGTCGCCGTCAGTGCTTTCTCGCCGCCCGATAGCAAATGAATTGTGCTGTTGCGCTTGCCCGGAGGTTGGGCCATCACTTGCACGCCGGCGTCGAGAATTTCCTCGCCGGTCATGATCAGCCGCGCTTCGCCGCCGCCAAAAAGCTTTGGAAACAGTTGGCCGAACTGAACATTGACTGCGTCGAAGGTCTGCTGCAGCAGCGCTCGGGTCTCGCGGTCAATCTTTCGGATGGCATCTTCCAGCGTGGTGATCGCGGCCACGAGATCGGCACACTGCGCATCTAGAAAACCTTTGCGTTCGCGCGAGGTGGTCAGCTCTTCGAGCGCGGCCATATTGACCGCTCCGATCGCGGCCATTTCGTCGGCGATTCGCGCGATCTCGGCCTGTAACTGAGCTGCCTTTACCGCAAGACCCTGGGCCGCCAGCTTTTCAATCAGCGCTTCTTCGTCGCAGCCCGCCTCGTTGAGCTGCGTCGCAAACTGATCTGCGGCGAGTCGGGCGGCCTGCTCCTTCAGTTGCAATTCGGTAAGCTTGTCGCGAAACGGCTGAACGTCACGCTCGAGGCCGAGTCGCTTCTCGTCAGCCCCTCGCAGCTGTTGCGCCAGATCGTCCATCTGACTGCGCGCAAGCCGTAGTGCTTCATCGGCCGTTGATCGACGCGCGAGCCAATCGGCGAGCCCGGCGCGGGCTACGCTATCGTCAAGGCGCTTCAGCTCATCGATCGCGGCAGTAACTTCAGAGCTCAGTCGCTGAAGATCGGTGCTGGCGAGTTCGGCCGCGCGCTTCAGATCACGTTCGCGCTCCTGGCTCGACAGCAGAGCAAACTGACATTGCTGGCGGGCCGTTTCCAACGCGCGCTGCTCGTCACGCGCCGCACGCAACGCCCGGTCTGCGTTCTCGTAAGCGAGACGCGCCAATTCCATTGATTGCTGACGGGTCGAATATTCGACGTCGAACTGTTCGAAACGCGCATCGGCGTCTTTCCTGTGGCCGACCAGATCGCGCTCGCCGACTTCGATCTCTTCCAATTCGCTCTCGATCTGCAGGCCGCGATGCCGGATGCGATTAATGAGCTCTTCCAGCCGAACCGCCTCGAGCTGCAGCGCATGCACCTCAGAACGCTGCTGCTCAGAGGCGGAGCGAGCCGCATCGCGCGCCTGCTGCGCTGCGCGCATCTCTGCTTCGCTGCGCGCGGTGGCCGCGCTGGCGTCATCGACCATCAATTGTTGCGCCCGGACGTCGCGCCCCAGATTGTCAATCTCGAGCCGGCGCGCCAGCAGTCCTGCCCTCGGGTCGTCTGCCGCATAAAAGCTGATGTCGTGCCGCGAAACCTTGTGCGCGGCCTTGACGATGAACACGCCTCCCGCGGGAAGCTCGCCGCGCGCGGCCAGCGCAGCATCGAGATCGTCGGCAACAAAAACGTTCGCAAGCCAGTCCGCAAGCACCGCGGAAAAAGCCGCGTCGTGCGTGCGCACCAGATCGCTCATGCGACGGAATCCACTCCCGAATTGCGGCATTTCTGCGCTACCGCGCGCAGTCGCGCCGGATGACGCGTAGAAGGCAACGCGCGCGGGTGGAGCATCGGCTACAAGGCCACCCAGCGTGTCGAGCTTGCCGACCTCGACGCCTTGCAGGCGCTCGCGCAGCACGGCCTCGAACGCAGTCTCCCAGCCGGGCTCAACCACCAGCTTGCGGAAAAGACGCGGCAGGCCATCGAGCCCTTGTGCACGCAGCCAAGGGTCAAGCTTTTCGTTAGCCTCCCCCGTTGCCTGCACCTGCCTGAGTGCCTGCAATCGCGCCTCGATCTTTCCCAATGCCTCGGCCCGCTGCGCACGCTCGTCGAGTCTCTGTTGACGCTCGCCACCGACGCGCTCAAATTGCGCTTCAGCGTCGCGCAGTGATTCCGCCATCGTGACTGCACCGGCCTCAGCCTGCACCAGTTTGTGCTTCAGCGTCGCGAGCTGCTGATCATCGTGCGCTCCAATCGACGCGCGCTCTTCGGCGAGACGTTCGCGCCGCTGCGACAGCAACCCCAGTTGACGATCTGCATTCCGCTGATCCGACGCGGCTGCGTGAATGGATTGCTCGGAAAGCGCCGCAATTTCGCGGGCCGCGCTCATCGCTTCGCGAGCGCGCCGGTAGGCTTCCTCAAACTGCGGCAGCCTTGACTCGTGCTCCACCGAGCGCGCCTGTGCACCTCCGAGCTGCGCGGTCAAATCAACAATCGTCTGCATCACTTCACCAGCACGCTGGTCCAGGTCTGCGCGCTCGTTGGCACGGCTGTCGCGATTCGTCGTCAGCGATTGGATCTGGGTTGCGAGACGCGCGCGGCTCTCCGCAATCAATCGAATTTCGGATTCAAGCTTCGCGACTTCAGCATTGACCTGAAACAGCGCGCCTTGCGCGGCATGGGTTGCATCGCTGCCAGCAAAATGGGCGTTGCGCAGATCCTCCAATGCGCGCTCTGCGCCGCGGAGCTGCGCCATGTGCGCGTCGAAGGCGACGGTGCGATTGGCGATGTCGCGTGCGACCTTGTCGCGTTCAGCGCCCGCTTCGCGCTTGCGCGTAAGCCACAGGAACTGCTGCTGCTCGTCATGCCGCGCCTGAAGCGAGCGGTAGGTTTGCGCGACCGCCGCCTGATGCTCCAGCTTTCCGATCTGCGTATCGAGCTCGCGCAGAATATCTTCTACGCGGTTGAGGTTATCGCGCGTATCGGCCAGCCTGTTTTCAGTCTCACGACGGCGCTCCTTGTACTTCGAGATGCCGGCGGCCTCCTCCAGAAAGATGCGCAGTTCTTCGGGGCGCGCCTCAACAATGCGCGAGATCATTCCCTGACCGATGATTGCGTAGGCACGCGGCCCGAGTCCGGTTCCAAGAAACATGTCGTGCACGTCGCGCCGGCGCACGTTCTGGTTATTGATGTAGTAGCTCGAATTGCCGTCGCGCGTCAGAACGCGTTTGACCGAGATCTCACCGTACTGCGCCCATGCGCCGCCGATTCGACCTTCGTTGTTATCAAACGCCAACTCGACGCTCGCGCGTCCGGCGGGCTTGCGGTTGGACGATCCGTTGAAGATCACGTCCTGCATTGATTCGCCGCGCAACTCTGCTGCCTTGCTCTCACCCAGCACCCAGCGCACCGCGTCGATCACGTTGGATTTGCCGCAGCCGTTTGGACCGACGACGCCGACAAGCGCACCCGGTACATCGATAGGTGTCGGGTCGACAAACGATTTGAAGCCGGCGAGCTTGATCTGCCGAAGACGCACGTTGATGTAGCCGCGAGTGGAAGTTGGCGCATGCAAGATGCGCGTTTGCAAAGCGACTCGGTTGCTTGTCGCATTTGATGTTCTGGTGCGTTCGTATAATACCGCGCACTGCTACACCTTCCTGCATGCCGACCCGCCCTGCCAAAACACTCGAAACCTTCCTGAACCCGGCGCCGCAGCGCGACTATTGGGTACGAATGGAGATTCCCGAGTTCACGTGCCTGTGTCCACTGACCGGGCAGCCCGACTTTGCCACGCTGCTGATCGACTTCGTACCTGACAAGCGCAATATCGAGCTCAAGAGCCTGAAGCTTTACATGTGGTCGTATCGCGACGAGGGCGCGTTCCATGAAGCTGTGTCGAACGCGATCCTTGACGACCTGATCAAGGCGGTTGCGCCGCGCTTCATGCGGCTCACTGCAAAATGGTACGTGCGGGGTGGAATTTTCACGACGATTGTCGTCGAGCACCGCAAGAAAGGCTGGAACGCTGCGCCACAAGTTCTAGTGCAGTCCGAAGACAACAACCGCTCGACGCGCGAATAGCACGTCGTGAACCCCGATCTCGACCATCTGCAGCCGTACCCGTTCGAGCGGCTACGCAAGCTGTTTTCAGGAATCACGCCGCGCGCGGGTTTGTCACCGATCAATCTGTCGATTGGCGAACCCAAGCATCCGACCCCTCAGTTCATTCTTGATGCCTACGCGGCGGCTCTACCCGCCGTGGGAAGTTATCCGCTAACGGCGGGACTGCCAGAGTTGCGCGACGCCATCGCGGAATGGGCAATCGAGCGCTATCGGTTGAAGGCGCTTGATGCATCCACTCAAGTATTACCGGTCAACGGATCACGTGAAGCGCTGTTTTCGCTTGCGCAAGCGGTTATCGATCGCACTCGCCCAGCGCGCGTCGTGGCGCCAAATCCGTTTTATCAGATATACGAGGGCGCGGCGATATTGGGGGGCGCCCAGCCGACTTACTTGCCGACCCTTGCGGCAGATGGCTTTCGCATGCAATTTTCCGCCCTCGCGCTCGACGTGTGGCGCGAAGTCCAACTGGTCTACGTCTGTTCGCCCGGCAATCCCACGGGGCGCGTGATAACACTCAGCGAATGGAAGCAGTTGTTCGAACTCGCCGATCAATTCGGTTTCATCATTGCGTCTGATGAGTGCTATTCGGAAATCTATTTCGAAGAAGGCAATCCTCCGTTGGGAAGCCTGCAGGCGGCCGCCGAACTCGGCCGGGATGGTTATCGGAATCTGGTCATGTTCGGCAGTCTGTCCAAACGCTCGAGTGTTCCGGGCATGCGATCAGGATTCGTAGCCGGCGACGCGGAGGTACTGAAGCGGTTTCTGCTCTATCGCACCTATCACGGGAGCGCGATGAGCGTGGCGGTACAACGGGCCAGCATCGCCGCGTGGAACGACGAAACCCATGTCATCGAGAACCGCCGTTTGTACGCGCAGAAGTTCGCGCAGGCGACACCTGTCATCGCGTCGAGGCTCGCGTGTGCGGTCCCAGATGCTGCGTTTTATCTTTGGGCACAAACCCCCGGCAGCGACACCGCCTACGCGCAGCGCCTCTATGAACAGAAAAACGTGACGGTTCTGCCAGGAAGTTACTTGTCGCGCGAATCTGCCACCGGCAATCCCGGAGCCAACTATGTGCGAATCGCCCTGGTGGCGCCGCCTGCGGAAGTCGCCGACGCTGCCGCGCGCATCGCGTCGCTCAATACATGAAGTAAAGAAGGAAGACCATGAATTTTGAGTCGATCATCAATGATGC
Organism: Burkholderiaceae bacterium; assembly: GCA_013696665.1. Taxonomy (GTDB): domain Bacteria; phylum Pseudomonadota; class Gammaproteobacteria; order Burkholderiales; family Burkholderiaceae_F; genus JACCZX01. The sequence continues at coordinate 10,560 of JACCYC010000067.1, forward strand.
TTACGAGCAGCGCGCATCGATAAGTCCCACTGCGGCAACCCCCGAAGTCCGCACGGCAGTGGCATCGGTTACCGAGCAGCTCGACAGCGGCGAGCTGCGCGTTGCAGAAAAGATTTCCGGACAGTGGGTCGTGCACCAATGGGTGAAGAAAGCGGTTCTGTTGTCGTTTCGCCTCAGCGAGAACGTGCCGATGCAGGGCGGCTTTGCGCAGTTCTACGACAAGGTGCCAAACAAGTTTGCCACGTGGGATGGCGCTGCGTTCGCGCGATCCGGAGTGCGTGTCGTGCCGCCCGCTGTGGCACGGCGCGGCAGCTTTGTCGCAAAAAATGTGGTGATGATGCCGTCGTTCGTCAATATCGGTGCGTATGTTGACGAAGGAACGATGGTCGATACGTGGGTCACGGTTGGATCGTGCGCACAGATCGGCAAGCATGTGCACCTTTCGGGCGGAGTCGGCATCGGCGGCGTGCTCGAGCCTTTGCAGGCGAATCCGACCATCATCGAAGACAACTGCTTCATCGGCGCTCGCTCGGAAATTGTCGAGGGTGTGATCGTCGAGGAAAATTCGGTGATCTCGATGGGCGTCTACATCAGCCAGAGCACCAAAATTTACGATCGCGCCACGGGCGAAGTGTCTTACGGACGCGTGCCTGCGGGCTCGGTCGTCGTAGCCGGCAACCTGCCGTCGGCGGATGGAAAGTACAGCCTTTATTGCGCGGTCATCGTCAAGAAGGTCGACGCCGGCACGCGTGCCAAGACAGCCATTAACGAACTGCTACGCGATTAGCCGATCCCTCCACGAATTGGCCCGCTTTTCATCCGTTTGGCGGTATCCCACGCCCCATTTGGCCGCCTTATCCTTGACCCCCTGGAATTGACGCAGGAATACCCATGTCGTTGGAGCGCATGTTCAACCTGATGGCCGAGAAGCAGGCATCCGACCTGTTTTTCTCCGTCGGCTCGCCGATTACGATCAAGATCAATGGCGTCTGTGTGCCAATCAATCAGGACCGGCTTGCACCGCAGGCGATCGTCAGCCTGCTGGCTGAGCGGCTGACCGATGCGCACTTTCGCGAGCTCGAGGATTCGCGCGAACTGAACATTGGACTGCCGGTGCAGGGCATCGGAAGCTTCCGTCTGAGTGCATTCCTGCAGCGCGGCTCAATCTCGGCGGTGATTCGATTTATTCCGCACGACATTCCGAAGCTTGATGCCTTGCATCTTCCGGAAGATTTGAAAAATCTGGTGATGGAACGGCGCGGCATGGTTCTGGTGGTCGGCGCTGCAGGTTCGGGCAAATCGACCACGATCGCTTCGATGCTCGATCACCGCAACGAACTGGTCACCGGGCATGTTCTGACGTTTGAAGATCCGATTGAGTTCCTGTTTCGCAACAAGAAGTCGATTATCAACCAGCGCGAAATCGGCTCCGACGCGCGCACGCTGCAGGCAGCGTTGCGCAGCGCAATGAGGCAGGCGCCCGACGTCATCTTCATCGGTGAGATTCGCGATCGCGACACAATGAGCGCGGCAATTGCCTACTCGATGTCGGGCCACCTGGTGGTGGCAACGCTGCATGCGACCAACAGCGCGCACGCACTCAACCGCGTAATCAGCTTCTATCCGCCGGAAACCCGTCAGGCGCTGTTTCAGGATATGTCGGTTGCAATGAAGGCGATTGTTTCGCAGCGGCTCGTCAGATCCAAGCGCGGTGGCCGCGTGCCCGCGGTTGAGGTGCTGATGAATACGCGCCATATCGCCGACCTTATCGAGCGCGGCGACGTGCCCGGGATCAAGGAAGCGATGGAGCAAAGCCTGGCGCCGGAAAGCATATCTTTCGAGCAGAGCCTGTACACGCTGATTCAGAACGACCACATCACGCGCGAGGACGCGCTCGCTGCGGCCGATTCGCAGAACAACCTGCTCTGGTTCATCAACAACACGGGCAAGCCGCTCTCGCAGGCCGAGCGCAAGCAGCGTTCAGCCGAGGAAGATGGGCACGCGTCGTTTTCCGAGTTCACGCTGAACATATAGCGGCTATCGGAGCACCTGCCGCTACAATCGCGGCGCCCCGCTCCGATGACCGCCACTTTCCAACTTGCCGAGCAGTTGATCGCGCGTCGATCGGTTACGCCAGCCGATGATGGGTGCCAGGCCCTGATCGCCGAGCGTTTGCAAAGCGTCGGTTTCACATCCGAAACGATCAAGTCCAATGGTGTTACCAATACCTGGCTAAGGCGGGGTTCTTCCGCACCCGTCTTCGTGTTTGCAGGGCACACCGACGTCGTGCCGCCCGGGCCACGCGAACAATGGGCATCAGATCCGTTCGTTGCCGAAGTGCGCGATGAAACACTTTATGGTCGCGGCGCCGCCGACATGAAAAGCTCGCTCGCTGCATTTGCAATTGCTGCGCAGGAGTTCATCGGAGCCCACGCACAACATCGCGGTTCGATTGCGCTGCTTTTGACCTCGGATGAAGAGGGACCGGCCACCGACGGAACGGCCAAGGTCGTCGAGCTTTTGCGCAAACGTGGCGAAAAGATCGACTATTGCGTCATCGGTGAGCCCACTTCGGTCAACCTGCTTGGCGATACGATCAAGAATGGGCGCCGCGGGTCGTTGTCCGGACGCCTTGTCGTAACTGGCATTCAGGGCCACGTGGCATATCCACAGCTGGTCCGCAATCCGGTGCATCAGGTCGCCCCGGCACTTAACGCACTCGCGAACGAACGCTGGGATGACGGCAACGAATTCTTTCCGCCCACGACGTTTCAAATTTCAAATATCCGGGCCGGCACCGGCGCCTTGAATGTCGTTCCGGGCCATTGCGAGGTCGACTTCAATCTGCGCTTCGCATCAGTGTCGAGCGCCGAAGCCCTGATGCAGCGGATCGAGCAGATTCTGAATAAGCATGACCTTGAGTTTTCAGTGCAATGGACGATCGGCGCGCAGCCGTTTCTGACCCCTCCAGGCGAATTGTCGACATCGATCATGCGGGCAATACGTGAAGTCACAGGTCGCACGGCCGAGCTTTCGACGACTGGCGGCACGTCCGACGGCCGCTTCATTTCCACGTTCTGCCCGCAGGTGATCGAATTCGGACCGCGTAATGCCTCGATTCACAAAATCGACGAACACATTGCGTTGAACGATCTTGAACCGCTTAAAAACGTTTACCGTCGCACGCTTGAATTGCTGCTGGCTGACCCGGTTCCATCCAATAAATCATGACAATCGACGCCCAAGCCAACCTGCGCACGCTGCGTGATGTGCTGCGCTACGCGGTAACGCGCTTCAACGAATCGGATCTGGCATTCGGGCATGGGCAATCCGACGCGTTCGAAGAGGCCGCCTTCATCGTGATGCGCACGC
>JACCYC010000103.1 GCA_013696665.1 Burkholderiaceae bacterium
GAATAGATATAGGGATCGATGTCGAACACCACGTAGTCGGGAAAATTCAGTATCGAAGCCTCCAGCGACTCGAGGGAGGTCGCGTAGTCCACCCTCTTGATTTTGGTATCTGCGCCCAGCCTTGCGCGCGAGTGCCAGATATGAAATTCGAGCGTGCCTGACTGCGCCAGCCACAACAGCGTGGGCAGGTTGTTGCACAGCAGGTACTCGTGGCTCTCGTCCTTGTGCCCTGAAAACACCGTAATGCGCTCCACGAACTCAGGACGCTCCTGCTCCCAGTGTTTCTGAAAGAACCGCTGACCGTAAATCCCATCGGGCATGCGGATCATCGTCAACGGCCGATCCGCCAGATGCGGAAGCATCAACGGCGAGACCTGCGCCAGGTAGCGCAGCAGGTCGCGCTTGGTCAGTGCCGGTTGCTGCAACGTTGCGTCAGCCGGCCAATAGACACGATCGAGACTCGTCAGCCGGATGACGTGCGGGCCCACTGCAAGCGTGAACGCGGCCTTCTTGATGTCAAGCTGCTCGAGCACATCGGTGACGTCGCTGTTCGCGTTCGACTTCAATTTTGAAGCAGGCACCAGGGCGGCGCTCCCGGCGGCGTGCATCTTCGCTACCACGTCGCGCTTGATCGTGGCCGGATCAATGTCATCACGCAGACGCAGAAAGACGGGCGCTCGCAACGAGCCGTCATCGGTCCAGCTTTGGAATTTCACCTCAGCAACGACCTGGGGCTCAACCCATACTGTCGGGCTGTGTAACTCGGGCTTTTGCGCAAAGGGACACTTGACAACGTGCAAGGGCTCGAGGCGCGCCTTCATGGTCGGCAAGTTCCCGTCATCGAACCCCGAACCGACGTGCGATGCAAAGAGAAGCTCGTTGTTCTGCCAGTAGCCGACCAGAATTGAACCCAGCGGAGCGCGCACCCCTTTGCCTGCCGTATATCCACCGATGACAAATTCCGCAGTGGTAACAGCCTTGACCTTGACCCATGCCGAGGTGCGGCGGCCCGACTCATAACGACTGTTCTTGCGCTTGCCCACGACACCTTCGAAACCGCTCGCGATCGCTGCGTCGTGCAACGCAATGCCATCGTCGGCCCCGTGAACCAGCTGCACCAAAGGCGACGGCAACACGCACTGCGAGAGATAGCGTCGCCGATCGCAATATTGAGCTTTGCGTAGATTCAGGCCCGCGAAATGCGGCATGTCGAACGCGTAGAACACCGCGCGCTCGGAATGCGCCGCGCGGTTCTGCATGGCGTTGAACGACGGCCTTCCATCAGCATCGAACGCAACGATTTCTCCATCGAGAATCATGCTGCTCACCACCTGGTTGCGGAGTTCGGCACACAGTTTGGGAAAGTCGGCCGCCAGATCAAGCCCGCGCCGAGTACGCAGCCTGACCGTTTCATTTTCAATAAAGGCGAGCACACGGTAACCGTCGAGCTTTGGCTCCCACATCCAGTCGGTGTGGTTGAACGGCGCATCGGCCAGCTCGGCATGCATCGGGGCGAGCCTCGCAGGCAGCGCCTCGACCTCGCCCGCTGGCACCAGACGGTCGATCGGAAACGGCTGCGTCGGCAACGTCGTCATGGCGCTTACCGACACCTTCGACAGCACCGAATGAGTCTGCTGCAACGGATCCGCCTGCGAGGTAAAGCGATCCTTGTGCTTGATCAGCAGCCAGTTCTTGCGATCCGACGTGCGCACCAGCGCAAACGAACCTTTGACCTTCTCACCACGCAGAAGAAAGCTCAGCTTTCCCTTGTCGATGCCATCGCGGACTCGCTGCTCGGCTTCTCTGCGGTCATGAAACCAGTACTGCTGCCCCTCGTCGGGGGAATAAAGTCCGCAATCCCAAACGATCATCTCGCCCGCGCCGTACTGTCCGCGCGGAATAACACCTTCGAACGTGGCGTAGCTGTACGGATGATCTTCCGTCTGCACCGCTAGGCGCTTATGGCTCGGATCGAGCGACGGTCCATTGGGAACCGCCCAGGACTTCAACACGCCGTCGCATTCCAGACGCAGGTCGTAATGCATGCGGCGCGCGGAGTGTTGCTGAATCACGAACAACAGCGGCCCGCTGCGCGCCTCGGACAACGCGCCGACCGGCTCGGGAGTGGCCGAAAAGCTGCGCTTGGCGGAATATTCGGTGAGATCGCTTTTCGGCACGCGTAAATTCTAGACATGATGACCAAGAGACTTGTCGCGGGCGCGAGCGGTTATTCCTTCAAGGAGTGGAAAGGCAACTTCTATCCGGAAAAGATGAAGCCGGAAGAAATGCTGCATTGGTACAGCACACGCATACCAACGGTGGAGATCAACAACACCTTTTATCAAATGCCGAAAGCCGCGGTGCTGGAAAACTGGGCAAAGCAGACTCCAGAGGATTTCGAGTTTGCGATCAAGGCGTCGCGCCGTATCACGCATATGTCGCGGTTGAAGGTGGAAACTGCCGCCGACTCGGTCCGCTTTCTTTACTCAACGCTCGCGGCACTGGGACCAAAACGCGGACCCGTGCTATTTCAACTGCCGCCGATCCTCAAGAAAGACGTCGGACGTCTGCAGGCTTTTCTGCAACTGCTTCCAGCGGGCCACATGGCTGCGTTCGAGTTTCGCAACAACAGCTGGTTCTGCGATGAGATTTACGAGACCTTGCAAGCAGCAGGCGCGGCGCTATGCATTTCGGAGCGGGAGGACAACGCGCCGCCCGCGTTGGTATCAACCGCCCCGTGGGGTTATGTGCGGCTCCGACTTGAAACGTATTCCGACGACGACCTGCGCCGATGGGCTGGCACGCTGGCTGCCACGGAGTGGCGCCGGATCTACGTTTA